>NZ_WFYD01000119.1 GCF_015490265.1 Sulfurivirga sp.
CCAGGTGGTGGAAGTCGCCGGCGGCTGCCTGTGCTGCAGCGCCCACGCCGGCCTGCGTCAGGCGCTGCAGCAGCTGCGCCGGCACGATCCGACGCGCATTCTCATCGAGCCCACCGGCCTCGGCCATCCGGACACGCTCATCGACGCCCTGCGCCACGCCCCGGGCATGCGGCTGTTCAAGGTCATCAGCCTGGTCACGCCCGCTCAACTGACGCCCGAACGCTGGCGGAAATCCGAACTGCTGCGCAAGATCGTCACCCTGGCCGACCTGCTCGTATTGAACAAGATCGATCTTTCCACCGATCAGGATAGAAAACTGGCCCATGACTTGCTTGAAGCACTACCCCAGCCGCCGGAGGTGGTGGAGACGACTCGGAGCAGCCTGATGCTGGAAGAGGCACTGGCAACTCCCCACCGGCCCCTGAAACTGTGGCCGGCCACAGAAGGCCACGTCACGCGGTCGCCGGCGCCCCACGACGCGGCGCTGACCGGTCTGCTGGAGGCATGGCGGCTGGAAGAGGACGGGCTGCTGTCTGTCGGCTACCGCTTCAGCGCGGACACCGTCTTCAGCCGGCCCACGCTCAGGACGCTGTTCGAGCAGACACCGCCACTGCACGCCAAGGGCCTGCTGCGCACAGGACGCCACTGGCAACTGCTGCAGTGGACGGATGACCGGCTGACGCTGGAAGACTACGCCTGGCGAACCGACAGCCGCCTGCTCGTCTTCTGGCCGGCAGACCGGCGGCAGGATATTGCCGCCTTTGAAGCGGCGTTGAATGGAACTGCGAGGTTGAAACCGCTATGAGCTCAACGGACAACCACACCCCCTCCCGCAAGGGCCCCAGCATCCTGCGGCGGCTCAACCTCTCCTTCATGGCCTTCGGTCTGGCCATGGGCATGATCTTTCCGGTCTATTCCAGTTTCTTCGTGGAGTGGAAGCCGGGCATGCTGCCGTGGTTCGTGGCCGGTGCGCTCATGGCCGGCGCCATGGTGGGGCTGGTCAACTACTGGCTGCTCAAGTGGATCCTGCTCAGCAAGCTCCGGCGCATCGCCGAGGTGGCCAACCGCGTCAGTCAGAAGGATGTCAGCTTCCAGTGCTCCATGACCAGCGCCGACATGATCGGCGACATCATCCACAGCATCAACACCATGACGGCCAACCTGCGTCAGATCGTGCTGCAACTGACCGAGGACAGCCAGCGGCTCACCGCCATCGCCCGCACGCTGGGCCAGACGGCGGACACCTCCTGCAGTCACGTGCACGAACAGAAGGGCAACGCCCAACGGCTCAACGAGAACATGCACCTCATCGCCACCGGTGCCGAAGATGTGGCCCGCCATGCCGACACCGCCTCCCGCGCAGTGGACGAAATGGCCGAGCAGGCGCAGGCAGGTCAGGAAAAGGTACGCGCCTCCCAGCAGGCGGTGCAGACCATGGCCGATCGCAACCGCGAGGTCATTGAGCGTCTTGACCGTCTGGTGCACTCCACCGACCGGGTCAACCAGATTCTCGACACCATCCGCGACATCGCCGATCAGACCAATCTGCTGGCCCTCAACGCCGCCATCGAGGCGGCCGCCGCCGGCGAACACGGCCGCGGCTTCGCCGTGGTGGCCGATGAGGTGCGCAAACTGGCCGGCCACACCCAGAAGGCGGTGGACCAGACCCACGACCTGCTGGTGACGCTGGAAAATGAGGCCAAGGGCACCGCCAGCCTGGCCGCCAGCGCCACCGAGCAGGTCACCGTGAGCACGGAGCGGACCACCGAGGCGCTGCGCGACATTGAAAAGATCACCCGGGACATCGACACCCTGCGCCAGCTCAACCATGCCATCCGGGACACGGCCCGCCAGCAGCAGGCCTCCGTGCAGACAGTGGCCGGCCTGAGCGAGAGCATCACCCGTGCCTTCGAGGAGATCGACCAGGCCGCCAGCGCCCTGACAGAAAGCAGTCACGAACTGACCCGACAGGTGGACACCCTGCAGGAACTGGTGGGCAGCTTCCGCACCTGAACACCTTTCGTCGCTGGAACCGGGCGGCAGGCCCCATCACGGCAGGCCCAGCCGCCTCGTCGGCAGGCGGGCAAAACATCCATCCGGCACCCGAGGCGCCCTCAAGGCACATGAGAACGCACACACCCTCCGCAGCGCCGTGCCCGCCCTTGCCAAACGCCCGACCTCTCCACCCCGAAGCGCGCAGCACCCGAACGGCCCGTCCACACCATGTAACACGGGGTCTCCCCCAGTTTTGCAGGGTCGGCTTCAAGCCGGCTCGCCGCACCGCGGAAAATGCATGGAAAAACCGTCCGAACAGCTCCGAAGGACGGGGTCTCCCCCAATTTTGCAGTCTGCCGCCCAAAGCGCGGCGTACCGCACAGGGCTCTGGCCATCGCAACAGGGCACCACGGCGGCTTTAGGCGCATTCAAGGCGTGGGATGACGGGGTCTCCCCCATTTTTACGGAATGCCCGCCGAACGCGCTCGGCGCGCGCCGGGTTCCTGCAGGGTTTTAGGCCATTTGCTATGATATGTGGCCCATTTTTAGTCAAGATCAATCACGGATGAACCAGACACTGCCGGATATCGCCTGCGAGACCCGGGCCGCCGCACAGGGCAAGCTCAACTGGGTCGGCATGAGCCAGATCGAACTGCCCATCCTCGTGCGGGATGGCAACGGCGAGACGGTGCGGGTACCCACGCTGGCCGACGCCTTCGTCAACCTGACCGACCCCGCCAGCAAGGGCATTCACATGTCGCGCCTCTATCTGCGCATGGACGCCTTCTCCAATGAGGCGCCGCTTTCCGTGACCGGCCTGCGGCAGTTGCTGGAGGATTTCATCAGCTCCCACGACGGCCTGAGCGACAGCGCCCATGTGGCCTTCCGCTTCGACTACTACGAGCGCCGTCCCTCGCTGCTGAGCGACAACAGCGGCTGGAAGCACTATCCGGTGGAGGTGCGCGCCCAACTGCGCCGGGGCGCGTTCGCCTGCGAGCTGGGCGTGGAAGTGCCCTACTCCTCCACCTGCCCCTGCTCCGCCGCCCTGTCGCGCCAGCTGATCCAACAGGCCTTTGCCGAGCGCTTCGCCGGGCAGACACAGATCTCCGTGGAAGAAGCGCTGGCCTGGCTGGCCACGCCGGAGGGCGTCAACGCCACGCCCCACAGCCAGCGCTCCATCGCCCAGGTGCGCGTGCGTCTGCAGCCGGAAGCGGAGCTGGACATCTCCGCCCTGATCAGCCTGATCGAAGGCGCCCTGCAGACACCGGTGCAGGCCGCCGTCAAGCGGGAGGACGAGCAGGAGTTCGCCCGCCTCAACGCCGCCAACCTCATGTTCTGCGAGGACGCCGCCCGCCGCCTGCAACAGGCCCTCAACGCCGCGGAAGAACA
>NZ_WFYD01000120.1 GCF_015490265.1 Sulfurivirga sp.
CCACCGCCTGACGGCACAGCTCATTGCCCAGCACCCGGTAGCCCTGTTCCGCCAGCCAGATCATGTCCTCGCTCTTGCCGCAAAGGGGCACGAAGACGGTTGAGCCGATTGGCACCTCCAGAGCAGGCCAGTGCTTCACCAGCAGGGGGTTGGGGTGGGGCAGGTGCCAGCCTGTCAGGCCGTTCCGCCAGCGTTTATGCCAGAAATCAGGTGTCATCCGGATCCCCATTCACCAGTCTGACGCCACAGTTGGGACAGTGTTTCGGCCCGTTGAGCCCCAGATAGAGCTTGCCCAGATGGGCGCCACAGGCAGGGCAGCGCCACAGGCGCATATTCACCCACACGGCATAGGAAAAGCCGACAAGCAGCGCGGGAACGGCCACCCTGGTGTTCAGAACATCGAGAAAGAGCAGGCTGACAATGGCGGTCGCAGTCAGCGCAGCGATCACAGCCAGACTCTGAATGGCGCGGCGGCGGTGCTGGAATTCCCGCTGCACCGCCTCCGGTGGCAGAAAAGGCTCTGTCATGGCAAAAATCCCCGTTTTTCAGGGAAAAACGCCCGACGGCGCCGGGCGGGAAAATTTCGATCCTGCAAAAGTAGGGGAGACCCCGTCATGAGGGGTCACACGGGCGCTTCGTCCGCCAGGGTCTCGAAGCTGCGCCGAGCGGCGGCGAGGGTTGCGTCGATGTCCGCATCCGTGTGGGCGGCGGAGACGAAGCCGGCCTCGAAGGCGGAGGGGGCCAGATACACCCCTTCATCCAGCATCAGATGGTAGAAGCGCTTGAAACGCTCCATGTCGCAGCGGGTCACCTGCTCGAAGCGGGTGACGGGATTCTCCTCAGTAAAGAAGAAGCCGAACATGGCGCCCACCTGATTGGTGGTCAGCGCGATGCCGGCCTCATGGGCGGCCTGTTCCAGTCCCTGGGCCAGCTTGCGCGTCTTTTCCGTCAGCGCTTCATAGAAGCCGGGCTGGCACAGGCGTCTGAGCGTGGTCAGGCCCGCTGCCATGGCCAGCGGGTTGCCGGAGAGGGTGCCGGCCTGATAGACGGGGCCGGTGGGCGCCAGCTGGGACATGATCTCCTTCTTGCCACCCAGCGCGCCCACAGGCATGCCACCGCCGATCACCTTGCCGAAGGTGGTCAGGTCGGGGGTGATGCCGTAGTGGCCCTGCGCGCCGGTCAGCCCGACGCGGAAACCGGTCATCACCTCGTCCAGAATCAGCACGCTGCCATGTTGGTCGCACACTTCCCGCAGGGTTTCGAGGAAGCCGGGCACCGGCGGCACGCAGTTCATGTTGCCGGCCACCGGCTCGACGATGATGCCGGCGATCTGGTCACCCATCTGGTCGAACAGCGCCCGCACCTGCTCGGCGTCGTTGTAGGTGAGGGTAATGGTGTCCTTCGCCACCCCTTCCGGCACGCCGGGCGAGGAGGGCACGCCCAGGGTCAGCGCACCGGAGCCGGCCTTGACCAGCAGGCTGTCGGCGTGACCGTGGTAGCAGCCCTCGAACTTGACGATCTTGTCCCGGCCGGTGACGCCGCGGGCCAGACGAATGGCGGTCATGGTGGCTTCGGTGCCGGAATTGACCATGCGCACCATTTCCACCGACGGGATCAGCTCGCATACCAGATCGGCCATCTCCACTTCCAGCTCGGTGGGCGCGCCGAAGCTCAGGCCCTTTTCGGCCTGACGGGCGACGGCTTCCACCACCTCGTCATCGGCATGACCGAGGATGGCCGGCCCCCATGAGGCCACATAGTCGATGTAGCGCTTGCCGTCCACGTCATAGAGATAGGCGCCCTTGGCCTTCTCGAAGAACACAGGATCGCCGCCGACGCCGCGGAAGGCGCGCACCGGCGAGTTGACGCCACCGGGAATGTGTTGCTGTGCCTGCTGAAACAGTTGATGGGAACGGTTCATGGTCGTCCTCTTGGTGAAATTCAGGATTTGAAGGCGGCGCAGAAGGCTTCTGCCGCCGCGCGGATGTCGTTCTGGCCGAACAGGCCGTGGATCACCGCCGCCATGTCGGCGCCGGCGGTCACCACCCGGTCGATGTTTTCCAGCGTGATGCCGCCGATGGCCACCACGGGAACATCAAGCTCCGTCTTGGCCCGGGTGATGAGCGACAGCGGCGCCGGTGTGGCGTGTGGCTTGGTACGGGAGGGGAAGACACGCCCGAAGGCCACATAGCTGGCGCCGGCCTGCGCCGCCTGCCGGGCACGGGCAAGATCCGCATAGCAGGAGATACCGATGAGGGCGTCATCACCCAGCTTTTCCCGTGCCGCTTCCAGCGAGGCGTCTTCCTTGCCAAGGTGCACGCCGTCGGCCTCCACGGCGGCAGCCAGGGCGATGTCGTCATTGATGATCAGCAGCGCCCGGTGGGCGGCGGTCAGCTCCCGCAGCCGCTGGGCAATGCGCAGGCGGTCGCCCGCCTCGTGCAGCTTGTCCCGATACTGCAACATGCGTGTGCCACCGTCCAGCGCCGCCTGCACGGCCTCGAACAGCGCCTCACCGGGCGTGAGGTACGGGTCGGTGATGGCGTAGAGGCCTTTCATCGCAGTTCAGGGCTCATCTGACGGATTTTCTGTTCCACCAGCTGGAAGTCCACCTCGCCCACCTTGCGATAGACGATATTGCCGTTGGGGGCGATGAGAAACGAGGTAGGGGTGAGGTTCACGCCGCCGAAGGCCTGCGCCAGCGAGCCGTCCGGATCATGGGCCCACTTGAACGGCCACGGATGGGCCTTGCGGTAGTTGTTGACCTGCTCGATGGGGTCGTAGGTCATGGCAATAGCCACCAGCTCAAAGCGGTCGCCCAGGCGTTTTTTCATTTCGGCCAGATGGGGCATTTCTGCGATACAGCCGGGGCAGGTGGTGGCCCAGAAGTTGACCAGTACCGGCTTGCCCGGCTTGCCCAGCGCCACCTTCTCGCCGTCCAGCGTGGTGACGGTGACATCCGGCGCCTTGCCGAGGCCGTCGTCGAACAGGGTGACATAGGCCAGCGCGCCCAGCAGCAGGATGACGACGGCGGCAAGCAGTTTCTGTCCCATGGCGTCAGTCCGTGATGGTTTCCACGCCGTTGGCGGTGCCGCACAGCAGCACGTCCGCCTTGCGGGCGGCGAACAGACCGTTGGTCACCACGCCGACAATATTGTTCAGCTCCCGCTCCAGGCTGACCGGATCGACAATCTCCAGACCGTGAACATCAAGGATGACGTTGCCGTTGTCGGTGATGAAGTCCTGCCGCCACACAGGTTCGCCGCCGAAGCGCTTGACGATCTCGCGCGCCACATAGCTGCGTGCCATGGGAATCACCTCGATTGGCAACGGGAACTTGCCGAGAATGTCCACCTTCTTGGTCTCGTCGGCGATGCAGACGAATTTCTTCGCCACCGCGGCGACGATCTTCTCGCGGGTGAGGGCGCCGCCGCCGCCCTTGGTCAGGTGCAGATGGCGGTCGAACTCATCGGCGCCGTCAATGTAGACGGACATTTCATCCACCGTGTTGAGGTCGAACACGGGAATGCCGTGCCCCTTGAGGCGTTCTTCGGTGGCCTTGGAGGAGGCCACGGTGCCTTCGATCTGGTTCTTGATCTTGGCCAGCTCGTCGATGAAGTAGTTGGCGGTGGAGCCGGTGCCCACGCCGATGATGGTGCCGGGCTCCACATAGTCGATGGCGGCCTTGGCCACCGCCTGTTTCATTTCGTCTTGGGTCATGCTCATGGGCTCACTCCTTGTCTGATTCCGGTTTTTCTCGTGCGGGGGCAGGCTGGCCAGGCTCGGCATGCATCAGCACCGGCGGCGGGGCCACTTTGGGTGCCTTTTTCTCAAGCTCCGGCGGCAGCTGTCCCGGCTTGCGTTCATACACGCGGGTGATGATGCCGCTCTGGGTCACATAGTATTTGTCCGGATACACATGCACGATCTTGGGCGTGCGCACCCAGGTGTGGCCGATGAACTTGCCCTTTTCATGCAGGGGAATGCCGCGGGTCATGTACATGGCGCAGCGGGTGTTGCCGTTCTCCAGTGCCTTCTGGCGGCCGGCCAGCAGGTCTTCGTCCTTGACGCTGAGCATGCCGCGGCGCTTGAGTTCATCATGCTCGGCCTGCTTTTTGCCCGCATCTTTCTGGGTGGCGTAGTCGATGCACAGGTTGAGGGTCTTTGCCTGTCGCACGTCATCCGGCACGGAAAAATCCCGCTTTTTGGCCTCGCCGGCCTGCACGGTCAGTGCCATGGCCAGCAGGCCTGTTGTCAAAAGTGCATGTTTCATCGGGCGTCTCCTTCACGCAGTCGGTAGGCCTGCAGCGTGTTCTCCAGCAGCGTGGCGATGGTCATGGGACCGACGCCCCCGGGCACGGGGGTGATCCAGCCGGCCCGCGCCTTCGCCGTCTCGAATTCCACATCCCCCACCAGTCGACCGTCCTCAAGGCGGTTGATGCCAACGTCGATGACGGTGGCGCCCGGCTTGATCCATTCACCCTTGATCATTTCCGGGATGCCCACGCCCACCACCAGAATGTCCGCCTCGGCCACCTTTGCGGGCAGGTCCTGCGTGGCGCTGTGGCACACGGTGACGGTGGCGCGCGCGTTGAGCAGCTCCAGCGCCATGGGCACGCCCACGATGTTGGAGGCGCCCACCACCACGGCGTTTCTGCCGCGGATGGGTTCTCCGGTCTCCGCCAGCAGGGTCATGACACCGTGGGGCGTGCAGGGCGCCAGCTGCGGGTTGCGGGTGGCCAGCCGGCCCATGTTGTAGGGGTGGAAACCGTCCACGTCCTTGTCGGGACGGATGCGCTCGATGATCTTGTCCGGGTCGATCTGATCCGGCACCGGCAGCTGCACCAGAATGCCGTCCACCTCGTCGTGGTCGTTGAGCCGGTCGATCAGCTCCAGCACTTCCGCCTCGGAAGCGTCGGCAGGCAGTTCGTAGGAGAAGTCGGCAAAGCCGACCTCATGGCAGGCCTTCTTCTTGTTGCGCACATATACCTGAGAGGCGGGGTCTTCGCCCACCAGCACGACCGCCAGCCCGGGGCGGCGGCGTCCGGCGGCCACCAGGGAGTCCACCTGTTGGCGAATCTGCTGGCGCAGGCGCTGGGCCGCCGCCTTGCCGTCAATGATCTTTGCGCTCATGTCTGCTCCGTTTTCAAGTCAGCGGTTCATTCTAACACCGGTGTCAAAGGCGACCCGTTCAGGCGATCTTGGTGATCTCGCGGCTGCCTTCCAGATCGCGGATGGCCTGGTTGACCCGTTTGAACAGCGCTTCGGCGTTGTCGCCCGGATCACGCACTTCGGTCACGCCGGCGCGGGTGGTCAGGCAGGTGCGGATGCCGTCGAAGTCCAGCTGCTGCTTGCTGATGTTCTTCTGCGCCAGCTTGGCGATGCGGAAGGCGTCCACCGCCTTGACGCCGGGAAGCGCCGCCATGAACTGGTCGCAGCTGAGGCGGGCCAGAAAGCCCAGATTCTCGTCCTCGATGGTGCGTCTGAGGGCGTGGGCGGCATGGAGGATGGCCTTGTCACCCGCCTCATGCCCGAAGGTGTCCACCACGTTGCGGAAACATTCCAGATCAATCTTGATCAGCGACAGGGGCTGGTTGTTGAGCTGGGCGCGCTTGAGCTCCTCGTCCAGCACACCGAGGAAGAAATCCCGGTTGAGCAGGTTGGTCAGCGGGTCGAACTTGTTCATCGCCTCCAGCTGCTCTTCCATGTGCTTGCGGCGGGTGATGTTGATCGCCAGCCATAGCACGGCGGGCTGACCGTAGGCGTCGGTGTCCACCGGGTAGATGCGCGCCTCATACCACTGTGTGCCGCGGTTCTGCGGGTCGATGCCCTCGATGTCCTCGTCGGCCAGCTCGTATTCGATCTCCTGCAGCCGGCCGGTCTTGAGGGTGATCTGCACCACCTTGAGGAAGCGGTCGGCCATCTCCTGCGGCAGCACATCGTGATACTTCTTGCCGATCAGCGGGTGGCCGTCGGCGTAGAGGGAGCGCTCGCTGCCGCCGATCACGTCCAGATAGGTGCCGTCCTCGCCCATGATGAAGATGGGGTCGGGAAAGGCGTTGGCGATGGCTTCGAGATGGGATTTTGCCTTGGCGAGTTGTTCGGGCATGACGGCCTCCTTGTCAGTCGCGCACGACCGGTTTGTACTTGATGCGGTGCGGGTTGGCGGCGTCCGCGCCCTTGCGCCGCTTCAGGTCCTTTTCGTATTCGGAATAGTTGCCTTCGAACCACACCACCTCGGAGTTGCCCTCGAAGGCGAGGATGTGGGTGGCGATGCGGTCGAGGAACCAGCGGTCGTGGGAGATGACCAGCGCGGTGCCGGCATACTCCAGCAGCGCTTCTTCCAGCGCGCGCAGGGTTTCCACGTCCAGGTCGTTGGTGGGTTCGTCCAGCAGCAGCACGTTGCCGCCGGAGCGCAGCATCTTGGCCAGATGGACCCGGTTGCGCTCGCCGCCGGAGAGCTGATGGATGTATTTCTGCTGGTCCGTGCCGCGGAAGTTGAAGCGGCCCACGTAGGCGCGGGAATTGATCTCGTGGTTGCCGACGCGGATGATGTCCTGTCCGTCGGAAATCTCCTCCCAGACGGTCTTGTCCGGGTCGAGGCTGTCACGGCTCTGATCCACATAGGCCAGCTTGACCGTCTCGCCCAGTTCGATGGTACCGGCATCCGGCTGCTCCTGACCGATGATCATGCGGAACAGGGTGGACTTGCCCGCGCCGTTGGGGCCGATGATTCCCACGATGGCGCCGGGCGGCACGTTGAAGGAAAGGTCGTCGATCAGGAGCCGGTCACCGAAGGCCTTGGTGACGTTTTTGGCCTCGATGACCTTGTTGCCCAGCCGCTCGGCCACGGGAATGTAGAGTTCGTTGGTCTCGTTGCGCTTCTGGGTGCTCTGGTTGGCCAGTTCTTCAAAGCGCTGGATGCGCGCCTTGGACTTGGCCTGACGTCCTTTCGGATTGCTGCGCACCCACTCCAGCTCCTGCTTCATGGCCTTGATGCGCGCCTGTTCCTGTTTGGCTTCCTGCTCCAGACGCTTCTCTTTCTGCTCCAGCCAGCTGGAGTAGTTGCCCTTCCACGGAATGCCTTCGCCGCGGTCCAGCTCCAGAATCCATTCGGCCACATTGTCGAGGAAGTAGCGGTCGTGGGTGATGGCCACCACCGTGCCCGGATAGTCGTGCAGGTAGCGTTCCAGCCAGGCGATGGACTCGGCGTCCAGATGGTTGGTGGGCTCGTCCAGCAGCAGCATGTCCGGCTGGGACAGCAGCAGCTTGCACAGCGCCACACGGCGTTTCTCGCCACCGGAGAGCTTGCTCACGTCCGCGTCCCACGGCGGCAGGCGCAGGGCATCGGCGGCGATCTCCAGCTTGCGCTCCAGCTCCCAGCCGCCGGCGGCATCAATCTTGTCCTGCAGTTCAGCCTGTTCCGCCAGCAACTTGTCGAAGTCCGCGTCCGGGTCGGCGAAGGCGGCGGTCACTTCGTTGAAGCGTTCCAGCAGGGCCTTCAGCTCGCCCAGACCTTCCTCCACGTTGCCGCGCACGTCCTTGCTTTCGTCCAGCTGCGGTTCCTGTGGCAGATAGCCGATCTTGATGCCCGGCTGCGGGCGGGCTTCGCCCTCATATTCCTTGTCCACGCCGGCCATGATGCGCAGCAGGGTGGACTTGCCCGCGCCGTTGAGGCCCAGCACGCCGATCTTTGCGCCGGGAAAGAACGAGAGGGAAATGTCCTTGAGGATGTAGCGGTTGGGCGGCACGACCTTGCTCACCCGGTTCATCGTGTAGATGTATTGCGCCATGTGTTTGCCCGTCAATGAATAAATGCCATCTATTATAGAAAGGGCTTCATGGTCGTGCAGGGATTGGGCTGATAGAATATTGCCGTTTTGAAACGCAAGCTACGGAGCCTGAAATCATGTTTGACAAGTCCATGACCATTGCCGGATACGACGATCTGATCGCTGACGCCATCGCCCGCGAGGCGCGTCGTCAGGAAGAGCATGTGGAGCTGATCGCCTCGGAGAACTACACCAGCCCGCGGGTGATGGAAGCGCAGGGCTCCGTATTCACCAACAAGTATGCCGAGGGCTATCCGGGCAAACGCTACTACGGTGGCTGCGAGAACGCCGACATCGTGGAACAGGCGGCCATCGACCGCGCCTGCGAGCTGTTCGGCTGCGACTTTGCCAATGTGCAGCCCCATTCCGGCTCTCAGGCCAACGCGGCGGTCTATCTGGCGCTGATGAATCCGGGAGATACCCTGCTGGGCATGAGCCTGGCACACGGCGGCCACCTGACTCACGGTGCCAAGGTGAACTTCTCCGGTCAGGTGTTCAACTCCGTTCAGTATGGCATCGACAACGACACCGGCCGCATCGACTACGACAGGGTGCGCGAACTGGCGCTGGAACACAAGCCGAAGGTCATCGTGGGCGGCTTCTCCGCCTATTCTCAGGTGGTGGATTGGGCGAAATTCCGAGAGATTGCCGATGAAGTGGGCGCCTATCTGGTGGTGGACATGGCCCATGTGGCCGGACTGGTGGCCGCGGGCGAGTATCCCTCGCCCATCGACCACGCCCATGTGGTCACCACCACCACCCACAAGACGCTTCGCGGCCCGCGCGGTGGCCTGATTCTGGCCAAGGGGCTGGATCCGGAGCTGCAGAAGAAGATCAACTCCCGTGTCTTCCCCGGCACGCAGGGCGGGCCGCTGGTGCATGTGATCGCCGGCAAGGCGGTGGCCTTCAAGGAGGCGATGGAGCCGGAGTTCAAGACATGGGCGAAGCAGGTCAAGGCCAATGCCAAAGCCATGGCATCCGTGTTCATCGAGCGGGGCTTCGACGTGGTCTCCGGCGGCACGGAGAACCACCTGTTCCTGGTCAGCTTCATCCGTCAGGGGCTGACCGGCAAGCTGGTGGACGCGGCGCTGGGTGCGGCCAACATCACCGTCAACAAGAACGCCGTGCCCAACGACCCCATGAGCCCGTTCGTCACCAGCGGCATCCGTATCGGCACGCCGGCCATCACGACCCGCGGCTTCAAGGAGGCCGAGTGCGCCGAGCTGGCCCACTGGATGTGCGACATCATCGACACCTGCAATCAGGAAGAGGAGAACTGGGATCACGCCACAGAGGAGACCGTGCGCCGGAAGGTGCTGGATCTGTGCGCCCGTTTCCCGGTGTATCGTTGAGCCTTGTCCGATTGCGGTAAAATGGGACGCCCGGCGCATGCGCCGGGCGTTTTCATATCCGGAGCTTGTCCATGCGTTGTCCGTTCTGTCATGCCGATGACACCAAGGTGATCGACTCCCGTCTGGCGCAGGAGGGCACGCAGGTGCGCCGCCGGCGCCACTGTCAGGTATGCAACGAGCGCTTTACCACCTACGAGGTGGCCGAGCTTTCCCTGCCGCGCATCATCAAGCGGGACGGGAACCGGGAGCGCTTCGACCCGGACAAGATCCGCCGCGGCCTGATCAAGGCGCTGGAAAAACGCCCGGTGGAGAGCGAGGCCATCGAACAGATCATTCAGGACATCACCCGGCGGCTGATGAGCGAGGGCCAGCGGGAAGTGCCGGCGAGCGTCATCGGCGAGATGGTCATGGACGCACTGCGTCAGCTGGATCAGGTGGCCTATGTGCGCTTTGCCTCGGTCTATCGCCAGTTTCAGGATGTCAATGCTTTCCGCGAGGAGATCGAGCGGCTGCTGAACAACAACCGGAGCGGCCAATGAGCTTCAGTGCCGAAGACGCCCGTCACATGGCCCGTGCGCTGCGCCTTGCGGAGCGCGGCCTCTACAGCACCCGCCCCAATCCGGCGGTGGGCTGTGTCATCGTGAAGGATGGCGAGGTGGTCGGAGAGGGATGGCATGCGCGAGCCGGTGGGCCGCATGCCGAAGTGGTGGCGTTGCGGCAGGCAGGCGAGCATGCCAGAGATGCGACCGTCTATGTAACCTTGGAACCGTGCAGCCATTTCGGGCGGACACCGCCCTGCGCCAATGCGCTGGTGGAGGCAGGCGTAGCGCGCGTGGTCATCGCCATGATGGACCCCAATCCGGAAGTGGCCGGGCAGGGGGCCTTGGTGCTGCGGGCCCATGGCATTCAGGTGGATGTGGGGCTGATGAGCGATGAGGCCATGGCGCTGAACCGTGGCTTCATCAAGGCCATGACCGAGGGGCTGCCGTGGGTGCGCCTGAAACTGGCCGCCAGTCTGGATGGTCGCGTGGCCGCTGCCAACGGTGAGAGCCTGTGGATCACCGGCGAGGCGGCACGGCAGCGGGGACACCTGCTGCGGGCGAGGCACGGGGCCATCATCACCGGTGTGGAGACGGTGCTGAAGGACGATCCATCCCTCAATGTGCGCCTGCCGCAGGCATTGATGGAACGCTACGGTCTGGATGAGGCGCTGTGCCATCCGTTGCGGGTGGTGGTGGACAGCCGGCTGCGCACGCCACCTGCGGCACGGATGCTGTCACTGCCCGGGCAGACGCTGATTGCCACCACGGAGGCGGCCACGAAGAATGCTGAACGGGTGGCGGCCCTGAGGCAGGCGGGCGCGCTGCTGCTGCCGCTGCCCGCTGACAAGAGCGGTCGGGTGGCGCTTGAGGCGCTGCTGTGCTGGCTGGCGGAGGAAAAGCAGGTGCGTGACGCGCTGGTGGAGGCGGGGCCGACTCTGAGCGGCGCTTTCATTGAGGCGGAGCTGGTGGATGAACTGCACTGGTTCAGCGCCGATGTGCTGCTGGGGCACGAGGGGCTGGGGGTGTTGCACCTGCCCGGCGTTCAGAGCATGGCGGACCGCCTGCCATGGCGTCTGCTCGAAGCGCGTGCCGTGGGGGCGGATCACTACAGCGTTTACGGGAGAGGCTGATGTTTACCGGCATCATTCAGGCGGTCGGACGCATTGAGCGCATCGAACCGAAAGGGGGGGACTGGCGTGTGACCATCGACACGGGCGAGCTGGATCTGTCCGATGTGGCCATCGGTGACAGCATCGCCACTGCCGGGGTGTGTCTGACGGCCATTGAGCTGGGGCCACGTCATTTCGTGGCCGATGTCTCCGGCGAGACGCTTTCCGTGACCACCTTCGGCGAGCGCAAGGCGGGCGATCGGGTCAATCTGGAAAAGGCGCTGCGTCTGAGCGATCGGCTGGGCGGGCATCTGGTCAGCGGGCATGTGGACGGCATCGGGCAGGTGAAGGCGATCACCCCCGAGGCGCGCAGCACCCGCTTCCAGATCGAAGCACCGCTGGCGCTGGCCCGCTACATCGCCGCCAAGGGTTCCATCACCATCGAGGGCATCAGCCTCACGGTCAACCGGGTGGACGGCTGTCTGTTCGACGTGAACATCGTGCCCCACACGCAGGAGAAGACCACCGTGGGGGACTGGCGTGTGGGCACCCGCCTCAATCTTGAGGTGGATCTGGTGGCCCGCTATCTTGAAAGACTGCTGACCGGACCACAGGAAGGCAGCAGCGATGACGGCATGAAAACCCTGCTGGCAGAGAGAGGATTTCTGTGATCAGCCCCATTGAAGAAATCATCGAGGAGTACCGCCAGGGCCGCATGGTCATTCTGGTGGACGACGAGGACCGTGAGAACGAGGGCGACCTGATGGTACCGGCGGACACGGTCACCCCGGAGGACATCAATTTCATGGCCAAATACGGCCGTGGGCTGATCTGCCTGACACTGACGGAAGAAAAGTGCCGCCAGCTGCACCTGCCGCTGATGGTGCGGGACAATCAGGATCCGCACGGCACCAATTTCACCGTCTCCATCGAAGCAGCCCATGGCGTCACCACCGGCATCTCCGCCCACGACCGGGCGGTGACCATCCGCACCGCCGTCAAGCCGGACGCCCGTCCGGACGACATCGTCACGCCCGGGCATGTGTTTCCGCTGATGGCGCGTCCCGGCGGGGTGCTCACCCGCGCCGGACACACCGAGGCTGGCTGTGATCTGGCGCGGTTGGCGGGACACCAGCCGGCGTCCGTGATCGTGGAGATCATGAACGAGGACGGCACCATGGCGCGGCGGGACGATCTGGAAAAGTTCGCCCGCCAGCATGGCCTGAAAATGGGCACCATCGCCGATCTGATCCAGTATCGCCTCAAGCACGAGAAGACGGTCGAACGGGTGGCCGAGTGCCAGTTGCCTACCGAGTTCGGGCCGTTCCGGCTCATCGGTTATGAGGATGCGGTGCAGCACAAGGCCCATTTCGCGCTGGTGTATGGCACCATCGACCCGGAAGCACCTGTGCTGGTGCGGGTGCACATGCAGGACACCCTGTGCGACCTGTTCCATGCCCAGCGGGGCGAATGCGGCTGGCCGCTCAGAGACGCCATGGCGCAGATCGCCGAGGCGGGCAGCGGCGTGATCGTGGTGCTGCGCAAGAAGGAGTCCGACACCGACCTGCTGGACAAGGTGCAGCGCTACGCGCTGAAAGACCGTGGCATCGAACCGCCGGCGCCTGCGGATGGCGATGATGCCAAGACCTACGGACTGGGCGCGCAGATTCTGGCTGACCTTGGGCTGAAGAAGCTGCGGGTCATCGGCAGCTACACGCCGTTGAACAGTCTCGGCGGCTTCGGGCTGGAAGTGGTTGAATATGTTGACAAGAAGGAAAGCGGCAATGAATGTCATTGAAGGAAATCTGGTGGCCGAAGGCATGAAATTCGCGCTGGTGGCCGGACGTTTCAATCATTTTGTGGTGGACACACTGGTGGAAGGCGCCATCGACACCATCGTGCGTCATGGGGGCAGCCGCGAGGCGATCACCCTGGTCAAGGTGCCCGGTGCCTTTGAAATCCCGCTCGTGGCCGACAGGCTGGCGGCCAGTGGTAAGTATGACGCCGTCATCGCCCTGGGTGCCGTCATCCGTGGTGGGACGCCACACTTCGACTATGTGGCCGGTGAGTGCGCCAAGGGACTGGGTCAGGCCATGCTCAGGCATGGTGTGCCGGTGGCCTTTGGCGTGCTGACGGTGGACACCATCGAGCAGGCCATCGAGCGGGCCGGCACCAAAGCCGGCAATAAGGGCGAGGAAGCCGCCCTGTCCGCCATCGAAACCGCCAACGTGCTCAAGCAGCTATGAGCGTCAATCCCAACCTGTCCCATCGCACGCTGGCGCGCCAGCTGCTGACGCAGGCGCTCTACGAGAACGAA
>NZ_WFYD01000121.1 GCF_015490265.1 Sulfurivirga sp.
GGAGAAGTTCCGCGAGCAGGGCGGCGAGCTCTATCTGAAAAAGTAGGCCGTCCGTGCCGTGATGCCCGTCACACGCCCGGCCACGCCGGGCGTGCGTGTTTTGACATAAAATACCGCGATTCATCTGTGTTTCGGAGAGGGTTCCCATGCCTGTGATCACCCTGCCTGACGGCAGCAAACGCGAATACGACCATCCCGTTTCCGCGCTGGATGTGGCCCGTGACATCGGCCCCGGCCTGGCCAAGGCGACCGTGTGTGCCCGGGTCAACGGCCAGCTGCGCGACGCCACCGACCTGATCGACGAGGACGCTGAACTGGAAATCGTCACCCTCAAGGACGAGGATGGCGTGCATGTGATGCGCCACTCCTGCGCCCATCTGCTGGGACACGCCATCAAGCAGCTCTATCCCGAGGTGAAGATGGCCATCGGCCCGGTGATCGAAAATGGTTTCTACTATGACGTGGACGCGCCTTTCAGCCTGACGCCGGACGATCTGGAGAAGATCGAGAAGCGCATGAAGGAGCTGGCCAAGACCGACTACGCCGTGGTCAAGAAGATGACGCCGCGGCAGGAGGCCATCGACATCTTCACCGCCCGAGGCGAGGACTACAAACTGGAGCTGATCGAGGACATGCCGGAGGAGACCGAGTTCGGTCTCTACTACCATCAGGAATATGTGGACATGTGCCGCGGTCCGCACGTGCCGCGCATGGGCCTGTGCAGGCATTTCAAGCTCACTTCTCTTGCGGGCGCCTACTGGCGCGGTGACAGCAACAACAAGATGCTGCAGCGCATCTATGGCGTGGCCTTTCCCACCAGGGAGGCACTGAAGGCGCATCTCAAGATGCTTGAAGAGGCGGAAAAGCGCGACCACCGCAAGCTGGGCCGTCAGCTGGACCTGTTCCATGTGGAAGACATCGCGCCGGGTATGGCCTTCTGGCATCCAAAGGGCACGGTGCTGTTCAACACGGTGCAGGAGTACATGCGCGAGCAGTTGCGCACCAGCGGCTACGAGGAGATCCGCACGCCGCTGATCATGGACCGCAGTCTGTGGGAGAAGTCCGGCCACTGGGACAAGTTCAAGGACAACATGTTCACCACCGAGACGGAAAACCGCGACTATGCCGTCAAACCCATGAACTGCCCGGGCCACATTCAGGTGTACAAGCGCAAACTGCACTCCTACCGTGACCTGCCCATCCGTCTGGCGGAGTTCGGCCTGGTGCACCGCAACGAAGCCTCCGGCACGCTGCACGGGCTGATGCGGGTGCGCAGCTTCACCCAGGATGACGCCCACATCTTCTGCACCGAGGATCAGATCAAGGACGAAGTGCAGGGCTGTATCGACCTGGTCTATCGCACCTATGCCGACTTCGGCTTCGACAACATTGAGGTCAAGCTCTCCACCCGGCCGGAGCAGCGTGTGGGCTCCGATGAGATCTGGGACAGGGCGGAGGCCGCTCTGGAGCAGTGTTTGAAGGATGCCAATCTGGAGTATGAGCTCCAGCCGGGCGAGGGGGCCTTCTATGGCCCCAAGATCGAGTTCTCGCTGCGTGACTGCATCGGCCGGGTGTGGCAGTGCGGCACCATCCAGCTGGACTTCTCCATGCCGGTACGGCTGGAGGCCACCTATGTGGGCGCCGACAACGAGCGCCACTATCCGGTCATGATTCACCGGGCCATTCTCGGCTCGCTCGAGCGTTTCGTGGGCATTCTCATCGAGCATTACGAAGGGCGTTTCCCGGCCTGGCTGGCACCGGTGCAGGTGGTGGTGGCCGCCATCGGCGAAGGGCAGGCGGACTATGCGACACAGGTGGCGGATCGGCTCGTAAAACAAGGATTTAGAGCCGAGACGGACTTGCGCAACGAGAAGATTGGCTTTAAAATCCGCGAGCACACTTTGCAGCGCGTGCCCTACATCCTTGTCGTGGGCGACAAGGAGGTGGAAAGCGGCAGCGTCAACGTGCGCACCCGCGAAGGCGAAACTCTCGGCACCATGCCGCTGGAGGCCTTCATCGAGCGGCTGTCGCAGGACGTGGCCCGGCTGGGGCGCGCGGAAGCCTGAATCTGCCCGCCTGAAGGCGGGTTTTTGCATCACTGAACGGAGGAACAAGCCATCGCTGTCAGACGAGGACGTGGCAAGCAGCCACAAAGGGAAAATCTTCGCAAAGAGCGCATCAATGATGAAATCACCGCGCCGGAAGTCCGGCTGATTGATCAGGACGGTGAGCAGAAGGGAGTCGTCTCCCTCGAGCAGGCGCGCGAAATGGCACAGGAGGCCGGTCTCGATCTGGTGGAGATCGCGCCTCAGGCGGAACCGCCGGTGTGCCGCATCATGGATTACGGCAAGTTCCTCTACCAGAAGCAGAAGAAGCAGCAGGAAGCCCGGAAGAAGGCCAAGCAGGTTCAGGTCAAGGAAGTGAAGTTCCGCCCGGGAACCGAGGAAGGGGACTATCAGGTAAAACTTCGCAACCTGAAGCGTTTCCTGGAAAAGGGCGATCGGGTCAAGGTGACCATCTGGTTCAGAGGTCGCGAACTGGCCCACAAGGAACTGGGACTGCGCATGCTCGAACGCGTCCAGCAGGACGTGGAGGAGCTGGGCACCGTCGAGCAGATGCCGAAGATGGAAGGTCGGCAGATGCACATGATGGTCGTTCCCAAGAAGTAAGGAAAGGCGCCAAGGCGCACTTCCGGCAGCCGCAAGGCTGACTGGAGCAGCTCTCCTCGGTGCTGCACAGAAAAGAGAAAGGCCGCAGCGATGCGGCATGAGTCCAAACCCGTCGGCATGAGAATGCCGGCCCAATGCGGAGTATCGAAAGATGCCTAAGATCAAGACCAACCGGGGCGCGGCCAAGCGCTTCAAGAAGACTGCGAGCGGGCGCTTCAAGCGCAAGCAATCCCACCTGCGTCACATCCTGACCAAGAAGTCCCCCAAGCGTAAGCGTCAGCTGCGCAAGATGACGCTCGTGCACAAGCACGACGAGGGCCTGGTCAAGCAGATGCTGCCGTACGTATAAGGAGGGATTGTCATGGCACGAGTCAAAAGAGGCGTGATCGCACGTCGTCGTCACAAGAAGATTCTCAAGCAGGCCAAGGGCTACTACGGCGCACGCCGCAAGGTGTTCCGCGTCGCCCGTCAGGCGGTATTCAAGGCGGGCCAGTATGCCTACCGTGACCGCCGTCAGCGCAAGCGTCAGTTCCGTCGTCTGTGGATCGCGCGCATCAACGCCGCGGCCCGCAGCAATGGCATGACCTACAGCCGCTTCATCAACGGCCTGTCCAAGGCGGGTATCGCGCTGGATCGCAAGGTGCTGGCCGACATGGCGGTCAACGACAAGGCGGCGTTCGCTGCCATGGTGGAGAAGGCCAAGGCCGCCCTGGCAGCCTGAATCCTTTTCGCTGCGATGAAAAAACGGGCCCCGTGCCCGTTTTTTTATGCAGAAAACAAAATAAAATCATTAGCTTACGCGCATCTTGTGCGCTAAAATGATCCGCTTTCCATCCTCAGCAGAAGAGACAGTCCATGCAGGAGAGGCTTGAACAACTGGTGGAGGAGGCGCGTCAGGCGCTCTCGTCCGTCGAGCAGCTGGCTGATCTGGATCAGCTGCGGGTGCGCTTTCTGGGCAAGAAGGGCGCGCTGACCGAGATGATGAAGCAGCTGGGCGGCATGGCACCGGAAGAGCGCCCCAGGGCCGGCCAGCTGATCAATCAGGCCAAGCAGACGGTGCAGGCGCTGATCAACGACAAGAAGGCCGCGCTGGAAGAGGCTCGTCTGGCCGCCAAACTGCAGGCCGAAGCGGTGGATGTGACCCTGCCGGGTCGCAATGTGGACATCGGCGGGCCCCATCCGGTCAGCCGCACTCTCGCGCGCATCGAGCGCCTGTTCGCCCAGGCCGGTTTCACCGTGGCGCAGGGGCCGGAGATCGAGGATGACTGGCACAACTTCGAGGCGCTCAACATTCCGCCCACCCATCCGGCGCGCGCCATGCACGACACCTTCTACATCAACGACAGTGACGTGCTGCGCACCCACACCTCCGGCGTGCAGATCCGGGTCATGGAGGGGCAGCAGCCGCCCATCCGCATCATCGCGCCCGGGCGGGTCTATCGCTGCGATTCTGACCAGACCCACACGCCCATGTTCCATCAGGTGGAAGGGCTGGTGGTGGAGGAGAACGCCAGCTTCGCCCAGCTCAAGACACTGACCATCGACTTTCTGCGCCGCTTCTTCGAGGACGACAACCTCAAGGTGCGCTTCCGTCCGTCCTACTTCCCTTTCACGGAGCCGTCCGCCGAAGTGGACATCGCCACCGACCTGTTCGGCGACGGACGCTGGATGGAAGTGCTCGGCTGCGGCATGGTGCACCCCAACGTGTTGCGCAATGTGGGCATTGATCCGGAGCGCTACCGGGGCTTCGCCTTCGGTCTGGGCGTGGAGCGGCTGACCATGCTGCGCTACGGCGTGGACGACCTGCGCCTGTTCTTCGAAAACGACCTGCGTTTCCTGCAGCAGTTCAAGTAAACGGATCTCACAAGCGATGAAGACAAGCAGACACTGGCTCGAACAATGGACCCGCCCGGCCTGGACGGATGAGCAGATGAGTGAGGCGCTCAGTCTGGCCGGGCTGGAGGTGGACGGCGTGGAACCGGCGGCGCCGCCGTTCTCCGGCGTGGTGGTGGGACAGGTGCTCACCGTGGAGAAGCACCCTGATGCGGACAAGCTCAATGTCACCGCCGTGGATGTGGGTGGTGAGGAGCCGCTGCAGATCGTCTGTGGCGCCCGCAACGTGCGCCCCGGCATGAAGGCGCCCTGCGCCACCGTGGGGGCCGTGCTGCCCGGCGGCTTCAGGATCAAGAAGGCCAAACTGCGCGGCGTGCCCTCCTTCGGCATGCTCTGTTCCGCCAGCGAGCTGGGGCTGGCCGAATCGTCCGACGGCCTGATGGAGCTGCCGGCGGAGGCGCCGGTGGGAGAGGACGTGCGCGTCTATCTGGATCTGGACGACCCCGTGTTCGACATCGACCTGACCCCCAACCGCAGTGACTGCCTCAGCCATGAGGGCATGGCGCGGGAGGTGGCGGCGCTCACCGGCGGCGACTACGCCGAGCCCTACACGCTGGTGGAGCCGCAGGCGGCCTTCCGCACCGAACAGGCGGTGCGCGTGGCGGCGCCTGAAGCCTGTCCGCGCTATCTGGGTTGTGAGGTGCGCGGCTTCAACGCCGGGGTGGAAACGCCTCTGTGGATGCAGGAGCGCCTGCGCCGCTGTGGCGTGCGCCCCATCAGTCTGGTGGTGGACATCACCAACTATGTGCTGCTGGAGCTGGGCCAGCCCATGCACGCCTTCGATGCCGACCGCCTGCAGGGGGACATCGAAGTGCGCATGGCCCGTGAAGGGGAAAAGCTGACCACTCTGGACGGTGTGGCGCGTGAACTGACGCCCGATACGCTAGTCATTGCCGATGCGTCCGGCCCCATTGCGCTGGCGGGCATCATGGGGGGTGAGTCCACGGCCGTGAGTGACGCCACCACGCGCATTTTCTTCGAGGCGGCCCATTTCAAGCCGGAGGTGATCGCCGGCAAGGCGCGTCAGTACGGCCTGCACACCGACTCATCCCACCGCTTTGAGCGGGGCGTGGACCCGGAACTGCCGCGCAAGGCGCTGCTGCGGGCGGTGGACCTGCTGCTGACGCTGGCCGGTGGCGAGGCTGGCGACATCGTGGCGGTGGAGGCGCCGGAACATCTGCCGGCCCGCCCCGTGATCACGCTGCGTCAGGAGAAGATCGAGCAGGTGCTGGGCATGGTCTTCCCGGCCGAACAGGTGGAAGCCCTGCTCAAGCGGCTGCAGTTTGTCGTTCAGAAGCTGGAACCGGGTCTGTGGCAGGTGACGCCGCCCAGCTGGCGTTTCGACATCGGCATTGAGGAAGACCTGATCGAGGAACTGGCCCGCCTCTACGGCTACAACCGTCTGCCGGAGTCAGCGGTGCACGCCCCCATGCAGCTGGGCGAGCTGCCGGAGACGGAACTGGACCAGGCCAGACTGCACGAGGCGCTCATCCAGCGCGGCTATCACGAGGTCATCACCTACAGCTTCATTCCGGAGGAGGAAGCGCAACTGTTCGCGCTGGACCAGCAGACCGTGGCGCTGGCCAACCCGCTGTCCGAGGAGCTGGCGGTCATGCGTCCGTCGCTGATGCCCGGCCTGCTGCGCACCGTGGCCCACAACCAGAAGCGTCAGCAGCTGCGGGTGCGTGTTTTCGAGTCCGGCGCCGTGTTCGAGCGCGGCGAGGACGGCTATGTGCAGGCGCAGCGCATCGGCGGCGCCATCTTCGGCAGCCGCGCGCCGCTGCACTGGGACACGCCGGTGGAGACGGTGGATTTCTTCGACATCAAGGGGGATGTGGAAGCGCTGCTGGCCGCCGCCGAGGTGGCGGTCACCTTCGAACCCGCCGACCATCCGGCGCTGCATCCGGGGCAGTCCGCCTGGGTGAAGCACGACGGCGAGATCATCGGCTGGCTGGGGCAGCTGCACCCGCAGCTGTACAGGCGCTGGAAGCTGGCACAGCCGGTCTATCTGTTCGAGCTTGCCCTGCCGCCGCTGCTGAAGGCCCGTCTGCCGCAGATGCAGCCGGTGTCCCGCTTCCCCGAAGTGCAGCGGGATCTGGCCTTCGTCCTCGACCGCAAGGTGCCGGCGGCCGATCTGCAGCGGGTGATCGAGGGTGTGGACAGCCCCATCCTGCGCGAGGTGCGCCTGTTCGACCTGTATGCGGGCGAAGGCCTGCCGGAGGACAGAAAGAGCCTGGCGGTCAAGCTGCGCTTCGGCAGTCTGGACCACACCCTCTCCGACGAGGAGGTGGACGCCGCCGTCGAGGCCGTGGTGCAGGCGGTGGCCGACCGGCTGGGCGGACAGTTGCGTCAGTGAGGAGCAGCCCATGAGTGACAGGACAGTGACCAAGGCCGATCTGGCCGAGACCCTGAGCGAGACCTTCGGCTTCAACAAGCGCGAGTCCAAACTGCTGGTGGACGCCTTCTTCGAAGAGATCCGCGACACCCTTGCCAGCGGCGAGCAGGTCAAGCTCTCCGGTTTCGGCAATTTCGAGCTGCGCGACAAGAACCCCCGTCCGGGGCGCAACCCGCGCACCGGCGAGGAGGTGCCGATCGAAGCCCGCCGCGTGGTAACATTCAAGCCGGGACAGAAACTCAAGACCCGGGTGGACAACCATGGCCGTCATTCAGGTTGAGAACTGGACGCTGGAGCTGCCGGACAAGAAATACTTCACCATCGGCGAGGTGGCGCAGCTGTGCGGCCTCAAGGCTCATGTGCTGCGCTACTGGGAGAAGGAGTTTCCCATGCTGCGCCCGGCCAAGCGCAGCGGCCGCCGCTACTACCAGCACAAGGACATCCGCCTGGTGATGGAGATCAAGCACCTGCTGCACGAGCAGGGCTTCACCATCGACGGCGCCGTGCGGCGCCTTTCCCGCCGCCATCGGGATGTCTCCACCCTCAAGGTGGACGATGGCCCGCTGCGCCAGCTGCAGGACGCCCACCGCGCCCTGCGGGACTACATGGCGTGGCTGGAGACGCAAAACCCTGTATAATGGGCGTCGCCGTTTCCGACGGCGTTTCAATGCGGTGATCTGTTCGTCCCCTCGCGACACGCGCCCGGGAACCCCGCCAGGTCCGGAAGGAAGCAACGGTACCGGGTCTGCGTGGGCGCCGAGGTTCCGGCGGGCAGGTCGCCACCCATCCTCCCGCATCCTGATAGAATAGCCTCTCGTTTTCCCAGGCTCGAATATCCATGCAGACACTGGCGCTGGCGCGCAAATGGCGTCCCCGGAACTTCTCTCAACTGGTGGGGCAGACCCATGTGGTCGAGGCGCTCACCCATGCGCTGGCGCAGCAGCGGCTGCATCACGCCTACCTGTTCTCCGGCACCCGCGGCGTGGGCAAGACCACCCTCGGACGGGTGTTCGCCAAGGCGCTCAACTGCGAGCGCGGCATCACCCCCGAGCCCTGTGGCGAGTGCGATGCCTGCCGTGCCATTGACGAAGGCCGCTTCGTCGACCTGATCGAAATCGACGCCGCCTCGCGCACCAAGGTGGAGGACACCCGCGAACTGCTGGACAATGTCCAGTATCTGCCGGCGCAGGGCCGCTTCAAGATCTACCTGATCGACGAAGTGCACATGCTCTCCCAGAGCAGCTTCAATGCGCTGCTCAAGACGCTGGAAGAGCCGCCGGAACACGTCAAGTTCATCCTCGCCACCACCGAACCGCACAAGCTGCCCATCACCGTGCTCTCCCGCTGCCTCAAGTTCAACCTGCAGCGGCTGCAGCCGGCGCTGATCGCCGAACACCTGCGGCGGGTGGCCGAGGCGGAAGGCTTCGCCGTCACGGACGGCGCCCTCCACCTGCTGGCCCATCATGCCGACGGCTCCGTGCGCGATGCCCTCAGCCTGCTGGATCAGGCGGTGGTGCAGGGCAGTGGCCAGGTGGACGAGACCACCGTGCGCGAGATGCTCGGACTGGCCTCCGAAGCGGCGCTGGCGGCATTGCTGGAGGCGCTGGCCGAGCAGAACGCCGATGCCCTGGCCGGCGTGCTCGCCCAGCTGGCGCAGGAAGGCGCCGACTACCCCCTCCTGCTGGAAGCGCTGGCCGAGCAGTTCCACCGCATGGCCCTGCTGCAGCTGCTTGGCACCGCCGCGCCCGATCAGGACGTCACCCTGGCGGACACCTTCGCCCGTCGTTTCGACCCGGTGCGGGTGCAGCAGTGCTACCAGACCGCCCTGCTGGGTCAGAAGGAACTGCAGTGGGCGCCCAGCGCCCGGGTCGCCTTCGAGATGGCCGTCATGCGCATGCTCGCCTTCGAGCCGGTCCTCTCGGCGGAGAAACCGGCGCGACAGCCCGAAAAAGCGCCCGCAATGGCGCAGAATGCGCCTCAACCCGGCAAAAAACCGGCCGTCGCGGCGCCGGCCGAGACGGCATCCGGCAAAAATGGGGGAGACCCCGTCTCCGAACCGCCGCTGGACACCACCCCGCTGGTGGAGCCGCCCACTGGCGAGGCGGCGCTGGTGGGCGAGGCAAAGCAGAGCGTCTTCAGCCAGCTGCGCGCCCGGATACAGGGAGGCGCGGCGCCGGGAAAGCCCGCGCCGCCGACACAGGCGGCGAGTCAGACTGACCGGAGCGCCAGTCCCCAGCCGGTGGACGCCCCGGCATCCACGCCTCAGGCCGACCCGGCCATGATGGCGCCTCCCGTCTCCCGGGCGCCCGGCGCCTCCGACACCGCGCCTCAGCCATCATTCCCGCCGGCGGATGGGCCGTTATCCGGGGAGGAGAACCCTCACAACCCGCCACCGCTGGGCGAGCCGCCGCCATGGGACGTTCCGCCACAACCGGAGGCAGCGCAGACGGCCACGACCGTGCCGAATGCGGCCGGGAATGTCCTGAAACCATATCAGGAAGGGGAAATTCCGGCCGCGTCGGCGGCGGCTGAGGCGGCGTCCAGCAAAAATGGGGGAGACCCCGTCTCCGAGCCGGCCGAACTGCCCGTGGCAGCGGGTGCTGTGGGTGAGACTGCCGCAGTAGAGGCACAATCTGGTGTGGAAGTGCCGGAAGCCGCACAAACCCGGCGGAATGCCGGCCAGAGCGGGGAAATTCCGGCCGCGTCGGCGGCGGCTGAGGCGGCATCCGGCAAAAATGGGGGAGACCCCGTCCCCGAACCGGCCGAATCGTCCGGTGCGTCAGTGCAGGGCGGACAGCCGCAGGAGGCCGCCACGGCAAAGGAAGAAGCGGACTGGCTGTCGCCCGAAGCGTGGCTGGCGCAGATCGACGCGCTCGGTCTGGAGGGCCTGACCCGGGAGCTGGCGCTCAACAGCGTGGCGGCCCGTCATGGCGGGCGCTGGCAGGTGGCCGTGGCGCCGGGCAACGAGCACCTGTGGGCGCAGCGGGGGGAGGCGTTGGCGCAGGCGCTGGGGCGGGTGGAGCAGGTGGGCTGGCCGCAGGGCGCCTGCACGCCGGCGACATGGCTGCGGGAGGAGGCCGAGCGGCGCCGGGCCGAGCTCAAGGCGGCTTTCGTCAACGACCCTGTCGTGTGCAAATTGCAGCAGCGCTTCGACGCGCGCATTATCGAATCATCCATCCAACCGAGTGACAAGGAGTAGAGCGATGTTTGGAGGTGGCAAGGCGGGTCTGGCCGGCCTGATGAAGCAGGCGCAGGAGATCCAGAACAGGATGAAGGAAGCGCAGGAGGCCATCGCCTCCATGGAAGTGACCGGCGAGGCCGGCGGCGGACTGGTCAAGGTGACCATGACCGGCAAGCACGAGCTGGTGCGCGTGGACATTGATGACAGCATCATGGACGACCGGGAGATGGTGGAGGATCTGGTGGTGGCCGCGGTCAACAGCGCCGTGCGCAAGGTGGAGGAGGAGACCCAGCGGCGCATGAGCGAGGTCACCGGCGGTCTGAATCTGCCCGGCGGCATGCAGTTTCCGTTCTGATGCGCGCGCCCGCTCTCGACCGGCTCATCGAGGCCTTTCAGGTGCTGCCCGGCGTGGGGCGCAAGAGCGCCCAGCGCATGGCCTATCATCTGCTGGAACGGGCGCGGCCCGAGGGGCAGGCGCTGGCCGAGGCGCTCACGGCGGCGCTGGGCAGCGTGCGTCACTGCGCCCGTTGCCGCAACTTCTCCGAGGATGCGCTGTGCCCCGTCTGCGCCAGCGATCGGCGTGATCCGCGGCGCATTTGCGTGGTGGAGTCGCCCAGCGACATCGAGGTGATCGAACAGACCGGCGTGTTCGACGGGCGCTATTTCGTGCTCATGGGGCATCTGTCGCCCATCGACGGCATCGGCCCGGAACAGCTGGGGCTGGATCTGCTGGCCCGACAGCTGGCCGAAGGCGACGTGGAGGAGCTGATTCTCGCCCTCAACGCCACCGTGGAGGGGGAGGCCACCGCCTGGTATCTGCAGCAGCTGGCCGATGAGCACGGCGTGACGGTCACCCGGCTGGCGCAGGGCGTGCCCTTCGGCGCCGAGCTGGAGTATCTGGACGCCCAGACGCTGGCGCAGGCGTTTCAGCTGCGTCGCAGGGTGGAATGATGGATTTCGAGGCGCTGCGGGCCAGCCGCTACTGGGAGACCACGCCGCTTGCGGAGATGAACCGGGCGCAGTGGGAGGCCCTGTGCGATGGCTGCGCCCTGTGCTGTCTGGTCAAGCTGGAGTGCGAGGACACCGGCGAGGTGGACTACACCCGGGTCATCTGCCCTTGGTCCGACCCCGCGACGGGACGTTGCACCGACTACCCCAACCGCCACGTGAACGTGCCCGAGTGCGTGCCGCTGACGCTGGAGCGGGTGCGGGAATTCCACTGGCTGCCGCCCACCTGCGCCTACCGTCTGCTGCATGAGGGCAAGCCGCTGCCCGACTGGCATCCGCTCATCTCCGGCCGGCCTGAGAGCGTGCATGAGGCGGGCATCGGCGTGGGCAACTACGCTCCGGTGCCGCTGACGGCGGAGATTGATCTGGAAGACTTCATCATCGAGCTGAAGCGCCACGCCGACTGAGCGCCGGCGGGTCACTCCACGTTCAGCGGCGGCGCCCGGTAGCTGTAGGGCCGCTCCAGTGACAGGCGGGCGGTCTCTTTCTTCAGCGCGCGGATCTCGGCGCGCATTTTCTCCTGCTGGCTCTGCAGCGCCCGGATCTGGCGGGTCAGCTGCTCGATGGCGCGGCGCAGAGAGATGATCTCGCCACCGGCGCCCGATCTGGCCGTCGGTCTGGCGACCGTGGTCTGCTGGCGCAGTTTCCACAGGGCGGCGCGGATGATCTTGAGCTGTTTGCTCTGTTCCGCCACCAGACGGCGCACTTCATTCAGCTGGCGCGCCAGTTCAGGCGAAGCGCCACCATGGGGGGCCGGGACAGACGGCGTGGCATGCATCGCCTGCTGACGGGCCAGCAGCTGCTGCAGCTGTGTCTTGAGTTCATCGAGTTGCGCAGCCAGCGGAGTCAGATCCACGGGTGCAGCCGGTGCAGCAGCGGCATGGGCTGGCGCGTCATGAATCGGAGCCGGTGCGTGGGCGGGCGCAGGTTCGGCTTCTGCGGCAGTGTGCGTGTCCGCGGCGTGTGGCGTGGCGGGGCCGTGCGCCTCAACCTGTGCGTGGCCGTCATGACCCGCCTGTGGTTCGTGCAGCGGTTCGGTGGAGGACGCCTCTGCCCCCGGTGGCAGAATGCGCACCGGCGTCATGCTGGCCTGATGGGATGATGGCCCCATGTTCTTCAGATCCCGCTGCAGGGCTTCCACCACCGAGGCCAGTTCGTCGATCTTGAGCTGGATCTTCTGGTTCTGCAGGTTGAGCTGGGTCTGCAGCAGGTCGAGCATGTCCGCCTTGACCGACTCGCCCTGCTTCTTCAGCTGCCACAGAATCCATGCGCCGCCGCCCAGCGCCGAGACGGTCAGGAAGGCGGTCAGTCCCACCATGATGCCCACCCGGTTGCGGGCGGTCTTGATCTCCTTCAGAGCGCTGCGGCTGGCGTGGCGCCAGCTGCCCAGCGCCTCGGTCATTTCGATCAGGCTTTCCTTCTGCTGCTTGCCCAGCGCCAGGGTGCGGTCAGCGGCCAGCTGGGCCAGTTCCGCCGCCTCCTGTGCCTGTTCGGTGGCGCTCAGCAGCACTTCGCTTGGGCGGGCGCCGCCGGCCCCCGGCTTTTTCTGCGCTGGCGCATCCGCGGCGGGGCTGTCCACTTCCGCCAGCAGGTCAAGCATCTCGTCCGAGTTGGGCATGGGTCGCGATCCTTATTTGAAGCTTGCCAGTCGTGCCTTGAGTGCTTCGTTCTTCTGCCGCAGGGCGTCGTTGCGGGCCTTGAGTTCGGCCAGACGGTTGCGTAGCGTCTCATCGTCCCATTCCGGCAGATTGTCCAGATCCACCTCGATGCCGGCGGCCTGCACGGTCTCGAAGGCGCGGTCGGCGGCGGCGAAGGTCTGCTCCAGCGCCGCCTGGGTGGCTTCCGCCGCCTTCTGCACCTCCTCGGTGGCCACCACGGCGGCCGCGGCGGTATGGCGGCTGGAGGCGTCCACCTGGGCGGCGATGTCCTCCACCTCCTGCTTCAGCTGCAGGGCGGTTTCCATCTCTTCCAGCGCCTGGGCAGCCAGCTGGGCGCCTTCGCCGTCCGTCTGCGGTGCGGCGCTCTCGGTGGACGGCGCGTCCGTTTCGGCTTCATCCGCTTCAACGGTGCTTGCGTCGGTGGTTTCGGCCAGCTGTTCGGTAGCCTCTTCGGCGTTCTCTGCCATGTCCATCGCGGCTTCGGAGGCGGGTTCTTCGGCTGCCTCGACCGGGTCAGCCGGTTCTTCCGGCACGGCGTCGGTCAGACCTTCTTCCATGGCCGGCGGGATGGCGTCTTCCAGCATCTCCCCGGTGGGTTCGGGCGCAGCCGCCGGTTCGGGGGCCGGTTCTTCGGCGGATTCGGGTTCCGGTGCCGGTTCTGCTGCGGTCGGTGCCGTGTCCTCGGCGGGCTCGGTTTCTGCCGCTGCCTCTGCAGGTTCGGCCGGTGCCTGCAGCACATCAGCCGGGGAGATGTCCTGTTCATCGTCCAGTTCGTCGTCGGCCAGCTGCAGCA
>NZ_WFYD01000122.1 GCF_015490265.1 Sulfurivirga sp.
CCCCCCGGGCACACCCCCGAAACGCCCGCCTCCACGGGAAAGAGCGCGGACGCCGCCGCTGATCCCGCAACCGACACCCGCACCGCCACCGCCGGTCGCAAGGACATTCTCGCCAGTGTACTCAGACGGGCCGGCATGAAGGCGGCGGACATCTATGCCCTGGCCCATGCCGACAGACACAAGCGGCTGACCCGCTTCGTGCCCGGCGAGCGCTTCGAGGTGCGCTACCAGGACGACCAGCCGGTGGAGGTGATCCGCCACATCAACCGCACCACGCAGATCGTGGCCACCCGCGACGGCAAACGCTGGCAGATCAGGAAGAAGACACTGCCGGTGGAGATCCATCTGGCTACTGCTTCCGGCACCATCCGCAACAGCCTCTACCTCTCCGGCAAGCAGGCCGGCTTGTCCGACAAGGTGATCATGAATCTGGCCAATCTGTATCAGTGGGAAATCGACTTCGCCCGCCAGCTGCGCCCCGGCGACACTTTCAAGGTGATCTACGAGCAGCGCTACCTGAACGGCGACCACATCGGCGACGGGCGCATCGTCGCCGCCGAGGTCAACACCAGCGGCAAGACCTACCGCGCCTTTCTGCTCACCGACAAAAAGGGCAGGACCCTCGGCTGGTATGACGAGAAGGGCCACAACCTGCGCAAGGCGTTCATGCGCAACCCGGTGGACTATGTGCGCATCACCTCCCGCTTCACCCTCAAGCGCTGGCACCCCATCCAGCACCGCTGGAAGGCTCACCGGGGCGTGGACTACGGCGGCAGAACCGGCACGCCCATTCACGTTACCGGCAACGGCCGGGTCATCTTCAAGGGCTGGAAGCGGGGCTATGGCCGCGTGGTGATGGTCAAGCACGGACGCAAGTACACCACCGTCTACGCCCACATGTCCCGCTTCGGCAAAATCCGCAAGGGCAGCTACGTCAAGCAGGGGCAGGTGATCGGCTACATCGGCCAGAGCGGCTGGGCCACCGGTCCCCACCTGCACTACGAGTTCCGCATCAACGGCCGGCATGTGGACCCGCTCAAGGTGCGCTTTCCGGACGCCTCGCCGGTGCCGAAGAAATACCGCACTGTCTTCCGTCAGCGGGTGCATCAGATGATGGCCCACCTCAAGCGGCTCGACAGCGACACCCGACTGGCCGCCAAGTTCGAGTGATGCGCTTTCTCGGCGTTCTGTCCGGCACCAGCGCAGATGGCATCGACATCGCCCTGGCGGACTTCGCCGATGGCATCAGCCTGATCGACTTCGACACCCTGCCCTTCCCTGATTCGCTGCAGCAGGCACTGCGCCAGCTACCCGGACGCCACGCCACGCTCAGCCAGCTGGGCCCGCTGCAGCAGCAGCTGGACACCGCTTTCGCCGATGCCGTCAACGCCTTTCTGGCCCGTCATGAGCGTCAGGCCATCACCGCCATCGGCTTTCACGGCCAGACCCTGTGGCACGACCCGACCCACGGTTTCAGCGTTCAGCTGGGCAGCCCCGACGCGCTGGCGGCGGCCACAGGCCTGCCCGTGGTGGCCGGCTTCCGCCAGAGCGACCTGGCCCTGGGCGGACAGGGTGCGCCGCTGGCGCCCCTGTTCCACGCCGAGCTGTGCCGCGACCAGCCCCGCCCGTGCGCCTTCGTCAACATCGGCGGCATCGCCAATGTGTCGCTGATTGATGACAGCGGCGTCACCGGCTGGGACACCGGCCCCGGCAATGGCATTCTGGACGAGATCGCCCAGCGCCACTTTGACCAGCCATTCGACCGGGACGGGCGCATCGCAGCCTCCGGCCAGGTGGACGAGGCGGCACTGGCCACCCTGCTGCGTCACCCATACTTCTCCGCCCCGCCGCCCAAGAGCACCGGACGGGAACAGTTCAATCTGCACTGGCTGGAGCGGACGCTGGAAAGGCCGCTTCCTCCGGAAGACCTGATGGCCACCGCCACCGCGCTGACTGCCGCGGCACTGGCCCACGATCTGGCGCCCCACCGGCCACAAAAGGTGTTCATCAGCGGTGGCGGCGCGGAAAACCCGGTGCTGATGGCCAGAATCCGGGATTTTTTGAGCCGTTTCGGTGGCGGACAAGCGGCGACCCCGCAAAAATGGGGGAGACCCCGTCCGGACGCGGTAGAAGGACTGCTGTTCGCCTGGCTGGCATGGAAACGCTGGACCGGCCAGCCGCTGGACTACACCGGCATCACCGGCGCCCGGCAGCCCGGCCTCTATGGCGCGCTGCACCTGCCGAAGCCGATGCCTGAAGTGGACGGCATCCGTTAAAATGCCGCACCCAACGCCAATCTGACTCAGCTGACGGACTGCGCCATGCACGCATTCTCCCTGCACTACCGCACGCCCGAAGATCTGGACGAACTGGAAAACAAGGTCGCCGCCACGCCATACAGAAGCCTGCTGCTGCAGGTATTTGCCGGCACCACGGACGAAGCGGTGCTGACGCCGTTGCTGGAGGCGCTGGGCGAACGCTTTGCCGACGCCTGCATCATCGGCGCCACCACAGGCGGCGAGATTCTCTCCGGCAGCACCCGGCAGAATGCCATTGTCATCAGTGCACTGGCCTTCGAGCGCTGCCGGGTGCGCACCCACACCGCGTCCGGCGCCGACTCGGAGGAGAACGGTCGCGAGCTGGCGCGCACCCTGTGCTGGGATGAAAAGCCCGCCGCTCTGATCGTGCTGGCCGACGGCATCCACACCAATGGCGACGCGCTGGCCCGTGGCATCGAGTCGGTAGCGCCCGCCGTGCCGCTGGCCGGGGGACTGGCCGGAGACAACATGGCCTTCCGCCGAACCCTGGTGTTCGACCGCACGCGCTTCATCGAAACCGGCGCCGTGGCCGCCGCCCTCTATGGTCCGCTGGAGGTGCATCAGCACGCCAACTTCAACTGGCACCCCATCGGCCCGCTGTTCCGCATCACCCGCTCGCAGGGCAACCGCCTGCAGGAGATCAACCACATTCCCGCCATCCGCTTCTATCAGAACGTCTTCGGCGTTCAGCTGATTCCGGACAAACTGGAACAGCTCACCATGGCCTTCCCCATCATTCTGCAGCTGGAGGATGACATTCAGCTGGCGCGGGTGTGCGTGGCCCACACGGAAGAAGGCGACATGATCATGGCCGGCAATGTGCCGGAAGGCGCCACCTTCCAGTTCGGCATCGGCTCGCCGGAAAGCATCGTGCGCGAGTCCTGCGAGGAGAGCCTGCAGCTGGCGGAAAAGGAAATCGAGGCCATCCTCACCTACTCCTGTATCGGCCGGCACATGCTGCTGAAAGAGAAGATCGAACATGAACTGACCCCACTGCAGGACATCGCCGAGACCTGCGGTTTCTTCACCTATGGCGAGCTGGGGCGCATCAACGGCCACAATGCCCTGATGAACAACACCACCACTCTGCTGGCGCTGACCGAGCACACCGTGCCGCCACGCACCCGCACCATACGGTGTCCGGTGCCGAGCCGACGGGAGGCAGACCTCATGCTGACGGCCATGGCCAACTTCGCCCGCTACATCAGCTCGCGGCTGGAAGGCGAAAACCGCAGGGCCACCTTCATCGCCGAGCACGATCCGCTCACCGGCGCGCTCAACCGCTTCGCCGGCGAGCGCATTCTCACCCTGCTGCGCTCAAGCAACGAGGCTGGGCCGGTCGCTCTTGCCATGCTCGACCTGGATCATTTCAAGCAGATCAACGACATCCATGGCCACCAGGCGGGGGATCGCGTGCTCAAACTTCTGGTCAGCTTCATCCGCAGACGACTGCGCCAGGATGATCAACTCATTCGCTGGGGCGGCGAGGAATTTCTCATCATTCTGCGTGGCGCCACGCCAGAACAGGCCTCTGCACGACTGGAACAGCTGCTGGCGGGCTTCCACGGTGAAAGTGAACGCTGCCTCGGCTTCCCGGTCACCTTCAGCGCCGGGGTGACCGGCTGTGATCCCGCACTGGAACTGGACACTCTGCTCAAACGCACCGACGAAGCCCTCTATCAGGCCAAAGAGAAGGGCCGCGCCCGGGTCGAAGTGGCCAAGGACACCCCGCCCGAAGACGGGCTGCCGGAACAGACGCCGCAGGCGGAAGAGTGAAAAATGGCGAAAACCAGGAATGGTGCCCCCTGCTGGATTCGAACCAGCGACCTACCGATTATGAGTCGGCAGCTCTAACCGCTGAGCTAAGGGGGCGGAAGGAAAGCGGGCGCTATTATACCAGCGCCCCGCCCGTTCTCCGGATACGAAAAGGCCCGCCGAAGCGGGCCTGTCTCGTCAGAGGATCGCCTTACTCCAGAAAGCTCTTGAGCCGATCCGCCCGGGAGGGATGACGCAGCTTGCGCAGCGCCTTGGCCTCGATCTGGCGGATGCGCTCGCGGGTGACATCGAACTGCTTGCCCACTTCCTCAAGGGTGTGGTCGGTGTTCATGTCGATGCCGAAACGCATGCGCAGCACCTTGGCCTCCCGCGGCGAGAGGGAATCCAGCATGGCCTGCACCGTCTCGGCCATGGCCTCGCGGTCGGCCACTTCGGCCGGATTGGGGATGTTGGTGTCCTCGATGAAATCGCCCAGTGAGGAGTCTTCGTCGTCCCCCACCGGAGTTTCCATGGAGATGGGCTCCTTGGCGATCTTCATCACCTTGCGCACCTTGTCCTCCGGCATCTCCATCTCCTCGGCCAGCTCCTCGGCGGTAGGCTCGCGCCCCAGTTTCTGGATCAGGTGGCGCTGCACCCGGTTGAGCTTGTTGATGGTTTCGATCATGTGCACCGGAATGCGGATGGTGCGCGCCTGATCGGCAATGGAGCGGGTGATCGCCTGACGGATCCACCAGGTGGCGTAGGTGGAGAACTTGTAGCCGCGACGGTATTCGAACTTGTCCACCGCCTTCATCAGGCCGATGTTGCCCTCCTGAATCAGGTCCAGGAACTGCAGGCCGCGGTTGGTGTACTTCTTGGCGATGGAGATGACCAGACGCAGGTTGGCCTCCACCATCTCGCGCTTGGCGGCGCGCATGCGCTGCTCCGCCTTGGAGATGTCCTTGTAGAGCGCCTTGAAGTGGCTGATGGGCATGCGGCTCTCGATCATCTTGAGCCGCTTCTGCGCCCGCTGGATGTCGGGCCGCGCCGCCTCCAGCTTCTCCGCCGCCTGCGGGCAACGCTCGATCAGCAGATCCACCAGCTCGCGGTTGATCTCATTGCCGATGTAGATTTCGAGAAAGTCCTTGCGCGGCACGCCGCACTGGTTGACCGCCAGCTCCAGAATGCTGCGCTCGTACTTGCGGATCTGGGAAATCTTGTCCTTGAGCTCTTCCAGCAGGGCGCTGGTGAAGGTGGGGGTGAGCTTGGCCATCTTCAGATGCTCGACCACCTGCTCGCGCTTCTTGCGCGCCTTCTCGTCGTCGGCGCCATGCCTGGCCTCGGCCCGCTCGGCGGCAACGTGCAGCTTCTTCAGCTTCTCGACGAAGGCCTCCAGCTCCTTGGGGTCCAGCCCATCCTTCGGCTCGGCATTGTCGATGTCCGGGTTGAGCTTTTCGTCCGGAATCTCCTCAAAGTCCTCCGGACGCAGAAAGCCCTGAATGACATCGGCCACCTTGCCCTCGCCCTCGTCGATGCGCTCAAAGGCATCCAGAATACGCTCGGCCAGCAACGGGTAGCGCGCCAGTCCATTCATCATGTCCCGCTGCGCCGCCTCGATGCGACGGGCGATCTCGATCTCGCCCTTGCGGCTGAGCAGCTCCACCGCCCCCATCTCGCGCATGTACATGCGCACCGGATCGGTGGTGCGGCCAAACTCGGAATCCACCTCCGACAGCGCGATCATGGCGGCTTCGGCGGCCTTTTCGTCGAACACGCCGCCCTCGACGGTCATCAGCTCGTCCTGATCCGGGGTGGAGTCAAAGAAGGGAATGCCGAAGTCCTTGAGGATGGTGATCACCTGGTTGACCTGATCCTCCTCCACACCCTCCGGCATGACGTCATTGACGTCCGCGTAGGTCAGATAGCCCAGTTCCTTGGCGCGATCGATCAGGTCGATCAGCTGCTGTTTGCGTTCCTGTCGGGTTGTTGCCTGTGCCATAGATTGGTTGGAACCTCTCGCGTTCGTGATCGTGTCAGATGATTCTTCGCGCGTATGTATGCTCTGAAGCGGGGTCGGAATCGGGCGCTGTTCCGTAACACCAAGAATGCTGCGCGGAATTTTTCATTATAACACAGAAATGCGACAATCCATGCCGCCTGCGCCACTTAACAATATGATCTAACGGGACTTTTTCAAGGCCAGCAGCGTCTCCAGATCGTCCGTCTGCGCCAGCGCGATCTGACGCAGCAGCGCCTCCACCAGTGCAGTGAGCGCCTGCCGGCGCTCACCGGCATCCTCCGCCAGCGGCGCTTCTTCCAGCGCCTTGAGCAGCGCGCCTTCGCCCCGCGCCTCAAGCAGCCGCGCCACCGTCTCCGCGCGAGGTTCATGCAACAGTTGTGCCACGGCCTCCACCAGCAGATCCATGCCAGCCATGTCCACGCCCCGCAGCGCTTCCAGATCCTCGGGACGGAAGAACTCGCCGGTCAGCAGCGGGTCCCGCATCAGGTGGCGCAGAATGCGGTGCGGCAGCCCCAGCACCGGTGGCGTGGACACGGAGGAGCGTGTCCCCGCACCATTGCCGGCCAGTGGCACGAAAATGCCCAGCTGCTTGGCCAGCTGCCAGGGTTTCAGTCCCAGGCGCGCGGCCGCCTGCTCGGTCAGCGCCGCCTGATACCAGCCGCGCGCCTGACGGATCCAGGGCGTCACCTCGGCCAGAAACTGTCGCCGTCCCTCCTGTTCGCTCACCGGCACCGGCAGGCCGGCTTCGATCTGACTCACCACGAAGGTGGGCAGATCCGGCGCCGCCGCCACCCGGCGCAGAAAACCTTCCCGCCCCTGCTGACGCACCAGGGAGTCCGGGTCCTCCCCCTGCGGCAGGAAGAGGATCTGCGCGCTCTGCTGCTCACTCAGCTGCGGCAGCAGCAGCTCCACCGCCTTCCACGCCGCCTTGCGCCCGGCGGCATCTCCGTCGAAACTGAACACCACCCGGTTCACATGACGGTAGAGCAGCTGAAGATGCTGCTCGGTCACCGCCGTGCCCAGCGTGGCCACTGCGTTGCCCACGCCGTGCTGCGCCAAGGCGATCACATCCATGTAGCCTTCGGTGACAATGAGAAAGTCCGCCTTCTCACGCCGCTGCATCAGCTCGTAAAAGCCGTAGAGCACCTGCGACTTGTGAAAGACCGGCGTCTCCGGCGAGTTGAGGTATTTGGGCTTTTCATCCCCCAGCACCCGTCCGCCGAAGCCGAGCACCCGCCCGCGCAGATCGCGGATGGGAAAGATGATGCGATCGCGGAAGCGGTCGTAGCTGCCCTGATGCCCCTCGCGGCGGATGCGCAGACCCGCCTCCAGCAGCTTCTGCTCATACTGATCGAGAGGCGCAAACTCGGCCGAAAGGCTGTCCCAGCCGGGTGGCGCATAGCCCAGATAGTACTGTTTGGCAATTTCGGGGGTCAGACCCCGCTGACGGAGATAGGCCTTGGCCCGCTCCGCCTGCGGATGGTCCCGCAGCTGGTGACGGTAGAAACGGGCCGCCCGCAGCAGCAGGTCATACAGACTTTCCTGCCGCTGACGCTGCGCCTGCTCCTGCGGGCTCAGCTGCCGGTAGGGCACCCTGAGGCCCGCCTGCTGCGCCAGCTGCTCCACCGCGTCCACGAAGCTGAGCCCGTCATACTCCTGCAGAAAGCGGATGGCGTCCCCGCTGGCGCCGCAGCCGAAGCAGTGGTAGAACTGTTTCTGCGGGCTGACGTTGAACGAGGGGGTCTTTTCGTCATGGAAGGGGCAGCGGGCCACATAGTTGCGCCCCGCCTTCTTCAGCGGCACACGCTGGCCGATCACCTGCACGATGTCCGTCTGCGCCAGCAACTGTTCGATGAAATCGCGGGGAATGGTGCCTTTCATGCCGCCCTCAAATGCGAAAAGCCCGCGGATGCGGGCTTTCCATTATAGAAGCTGTGGCCGTTGCGTGATCAGCCGGCCAGACGAGCGCGCACCTGCTTGCTCACCTCGCCCATGTCAGCGCGGCCCTGCATCTTCGGCTTGAGCACGCCCATCACCTTGCCCATGTCCTGCATGCCGGCGGCACCCGTCTCCTCGATGGCCTCATCGATCAGCGCAGCGATCTCCTCATCACTGAGCGGCTGGGGCAGGAACTCCTGAATCACGCTCATCTCATAGCGCTCCTGCTCGGCCAGATCCTCCCGACCGGCCTCCGCATACTGCTGGATGGAGTCGCGCCGCTGCTTGACCTGCTTGTCCAGCACGGCGATGATCTCCTCGTCGCTCAGCTGCTTCTGGCTGTCCACCTCCACCTGCTTGATGGCGGCCAGCATGCTGCGCACCACGCCAAGACGCGCCTTGTCGCCCGCCTTCATGGCGGCCTTCATCTCTTCGGTCAGGCGTTTCTTCAGGTCGGACATGATGATCAGTGACGACGGTTCTGCATCATGCGGCGGCGCTCACGAGCCAGACGCTTGGCCAGACGCTTGATGGCCGCGGCCTTCTTGCGCTTGCGCGCCCAGGTGGGCTTCTCATAGTACTCGCGCCGACGCGCTTCGGCAATGATGCCCGCCTTCTCGCAGGCGCGCTTGAAACGACGCAGGGCGACGTCAAAGGGTTCGGTCTCACGAATCTTTACTACTGGCATGTTCGGCTTCTCTCTTCCTGTTAAACGATTGAAGGAAAACGGGAATTATAAGGACCCCGACTGCTCCGGCGCAAGAGGACATGACAAAAAACCGCCGGCTGCGACCGACCCACGCCGGTTTTACGACTTTACGGTGTGTAAAATGCCTCTCCATGATCATTCTCGGCATCGAATCCTCCTGCGATGAAACCGGCGTGGCCCTCTACGACACGGAGCGGGGCCTGCTGGCCGACGCGCTGCACAGCCAGATTTCACTGCACGCCGAATACGGTGGCGTGGTGCCGGAGCTGGCCTCCCGCGACCATATCCGCCGTGTGGCGCCCCTGACGCAGGTGGCGCTGCAACAGGCCGATCTTGCGCTGACCGACGTTGACGGCATCGCCTGGACCGCCGGCCCCGGCCTGCTGGGGGCGCTGCTGGTAGGCGCCGGGTTCGCCCGCTCGCTGGCCTTTGCCCTTGATGTGCCCGCCATCGGCGTCCATCACATGGAGGGCCACCTGCTCGCGCCCATGCTGGGCGATGAGAAGCCGGACTTTCCCTTCGTCGCCCTGCTGGTCTCCGGCGGCCATACGCTGCTGGTGGCGGTGGAGGGCATCGGCCGCTACCGGGTGCTGGGCGAAACGCTGGATGACGCCGTGGGCGAGGCCTTCGACAAGACGGCCAAGCTGCTCGGACTGGGCTACCCGGGCGGTCCGGCCGTCTCCGAGCTGGCCAAAAAGGGGGATCCGGACCGCTACCGCTTTCCCCGTCCCATGGTGGACCGTCCGGGGCTGGACATGAGCTTCAGCGGCCTGAAGACCTATGTGCTCAACACCTGGCAGGCGGCGCAGGCCGCAGGAGACGACAGCGAGCAGACCAAAGCGGACATCTGCCGCGCCTTCGAAACCGCAGTGGCGGAAACGCTGGCCATCAAATGCCGGCGGGCATTGAAACAGACGGGCATGAAGCGGCTGGTGGTCTCCGGCGGGGTGAGCGCCAACCGCACCCTGCGGACGCGCCTGACCGAGGTGGCGCGGGAGGCGGGCGGCGGTGCCTTCTTCCCGCCACTGAGGCTATGTACCGACAACGGTGCCATGATCGCCTACGCCGGGGCGCAGCGCCTGCTGGCCGGGCAACGCAGCGATCTGGATTTCTCGCCCCGGGCGCGCTGGTCGCTGGAAGACCTGCCGCCGATCGACGCACCGGCCTGATTCAGCGGTCGCCGCCCACTGGCGCCTTTTCCTCGCCCCGCATCAGCCGGACGATGTTGCTGCGGTGACGCCACCACAGCCATGCGGCCATGAGCGTGACCACGGCGGTCAGGCGCACATCCTGCCCGGACAGCCACCAGACATACAGCGGAGACAGCGCACTGGCCGCCAGCGCGGAGACGGAGGAGATCTTCAGCACCTTGGCCACGAACAGCCAGATGGCAGCGAAGGCCAGCCCCATCCACACATTGAGGCCGAACAGCACGCCAAGAAAGGTGGCCACGCCCTTGCCGCCACGGAAGCCGAAGAACACAGGATACAGGTGTCCGAGAAAGGCGGCGAAGCCCACCAGCGCCAGCCACCAGCCCTCCAGTCCGAAGGCCCGGGCCGCCAGCACCGCCAGCAGCCCCTTGAGCAGGTCACCCAGCAGGGTAATGGCGGCCGCCAGCCGTCCCTTCTCGCCACCGATGCGCAGCACATTGGTGGCTCCCGGGTTGCCGGAGCCGGCCTCGCGCGGATCCCCCAGCCCCATCAGCCGGCAGACGATGATGGCCGAGGAAAGGGAGCCCAGCAGGTAGGCGCCGACGATGAGAAGAATCAGAGATGCTAACATGGGTCGTTCCAGTCAGAACTGAGGAGCGAATTCTACCATGACCCCCCGTGACTGCATTCTGGTGGAAGAGCTGCGCATTGACGCGCTGGTGGGTCTTCTGCCGTGGGAGAAGCAGGTGCGCCAGCCGCTGCTGTTCGACCTGAAGCTCTACCTGCCGCTGAAGGAGGTGGCCGAAAGCGGCGATCTGAGCCAGGGGGTGGACTACGCCGAAGTGGCGCGCCTGCTGGAAGCCATGCTGGAAACCCACGTGGAACTGATCGAAACCGTGGCGGAAGAGGCCTGCCGATGCCTGTTCGAGGCCTTCCCGCCCCTGCAGGCCATCGAGATCACCGTGCGCAAGCCGGCCATTCTGCCGCAGACCCGCAGCGTGGGCGTGCGCCTCTGGCGCGAGCGTGGCTGATCAGCCCTCCGCCTCCAGCTGCTTCTGCCGCTGGGCCGCCTGCTTGAGCAGCGGAATGATCTGCTCCATGTAGATGACCGCCTGATGCTGGGTGATGCGGTCGAGGCGCTGATAGTCCTCCTCGAACTGGCGCCGATTGGTCCTGGACAGGTTGCGCAGCACCTTCTGATAGAAATAGTCCCCCTCCGACAGGCGCACCAGCGTCACCAGCTGTTCCGGGGTCAGCTGCGGCAGGATCCACTGCAGAATGCGGTCGTCCATGTGGGCAAGCTTGTTGGCCAGATCCCGGAACACCGCCAGCTTCTTGCGGATGGCAGCCCGCTCCGCCTCGCCGGACATGTTCAGGCGCTTGTCCACCACCTGCTGCAACGCCTCGATGGCCGCCGGCGGCAGATTGAGCATCACCTGGCCGAAGTCCAGCTGAATGTGGCCGTCCTTCAGTCTGCGAATGTCGATGTCCATCAGATGTATTCCGTCACTTCGGTCTGAAACTCGATCTCGCCACGGGCGTCCAGCTCGAAGGCGCGCCGCATGATCCGTTCGATGGCCGCCATGGCCGCCTCGGTCTCCACCGGCTGCTCCTCGGCCAGATCCTGCTCCAGCTGTCGGGCCACCAGCGGTCCCACATTGTGCAGCACCCGCTCCCGCAGTGCGGCGTCATCCAGCACCCGCAGCCACAGGGCCAGATCCTGATCGTCCACCTGACGCAGAAGCAGCTGCAGATCCGTGTCCGACAGCAGGTTGAGCTTGTGGCTCAGGGACACGAACCCCTTGAGCAGGTCGTATTCGCCGCCCTCCGCCAGCCGCAGCGCCTCCTTGAGCACGATGTTGAGCAGCTCCACCTGAAAATAGTTGAGCCTGAGCGTGGCGCAGCCGATCTCCACCCACCACTCGTCTTCATGAACCTTTCTGATGCCCACCTTCATACGGACGACCTCCTCCGGGTGCCGACAGCAAATAACCTGCCAATATGCATAATAACGCCCATGAAAGCCAAACTGAACCTGCCCCGACCCGACGCCGAGTCGCTGGCCCGCAGCGAAACCCTCAAGGCCCGCATCGTCGCCGCCATTCGCCGGAACGGTCCCATGCCCTTCTCCGAATACATGCAGAAGGCCCTCTACACGCCGGGGCTGGGCTACTACAGCGGCCCGGCGCCCAAACTGGGCGCGGAAGGGGACTTCGTCACCGCGCCGGAGCGCTCACCCCTGTTCGGCCAGTGTCTGGCCCGGCAGGTGGCCGAAGTACTCGACACCCTCACCGACGGCCACCTGCTGGAGTTCGGCGCCGGCTCCGGCCGGCTGGCCCGTGACCTACTACACACACTGGCCGAACTGGACGCCCTGCCGGAACGCTATCAGATCATGGAAGTCAGCGGTGAGCTGGCCGCGCGCCAGCGCACCTTCCTGCGGGAAGAGCTTTCCCCCGAACTGTTCGCCCGTGTGGAATGGCTGGAACGCCTGCCAGATGCCGGCTGGCATGGCGTGGTCGTGGCCAACGAGGTGCTCGACGCCATGCCGGTGGAGCGCCTGCGCCTCACCCCCGACAGCGCCGTGCGTCTCGGCGTGGATGAACAGGACGGCGAGCTGGTGGAATGCGAGCTGCCCATCACCGACGCCACCCTGCAGCGGGTGGCCGACGGCCTGCGTCCGTTGGCCCAGCCGGACCGCCACGGCTATGTGGCCGAGGTCAACCTCAACATCCACCCGTGGCTCAAGAGCCTCGCCGATTTCATGGAACAGGGCGCCGTGCTGCTGATCGACTACGGCTTCGCCCAGCAGGAGCTGTATCAGCCCGCCCGCAGCAAGGGCTCGCTGCGCTGTTTCTGGCAGCACCGCGTCCACGACAACCCGCTGCTGTGGCCCGGCCTGCAGGACATCACCGCCCATGTGGACTTCACCGAAGTGGCCGAATCCGGTTTCGACGCCGGCTTCCGCGTCGCCGGCTTCACCACCCAGGCGCACTTTCTCATGAGCACGGGACTGCTGGAGTCCGTCCCCACCGACCTGCCGGTGGTGGACCAGCTCAGGCTGGCGCAGGAGATCAAGACCCTCACCCTGCCGGACGAAATGGGCGAGGTGTTCAAGGTCATGGCGCTGACCCGGGGCATCGACCGTCCGCTGATGGGCTTTCAGCTCATGGACCTGCGCCACTTACTATAATCATAATCCCAAATCTAGCCTACCACAAAAACCAAACCAACTCCCGATCAAACAAAAGAAACCAAACCAAATGAAAACCCTAAATATCTTCATTAAGCTTATAGCACCACTCTCTATAATAGCCGGCTTTTTACTTATAAATGGATACATTTCCAAACTAGAACTACCAGCTCCTATTTACTTAGAAACTCTCACTCTAGCATCCCTATCATTTTTTGTGCTTCTTTTACACATAATAATAATATTCAATTCAGACGACATAATACTATTAACCATGACCCTGGAAAAAACCACTAGCAATACACCAACAATCATAAAAGGCAGCACCAATACCAACAGCCGTCGACTTTCAGAAAAAATCTCTCTGAAACTAATGCAGACAATAGAAGAGACAACGAAGTGCACAACTTCTCTTACGATTACCCTTATATTATCTTCCTCTATAGCACTCTATTCAATAATTTCAAAAAACTTTGATTTTTTTTCACCCTCATTCACACTCTTTTTCTCTATCGCCATAATACTCCTCAAGGAGGAAACTAAAGAAATATTTGGGTCATTCAGAAAAACAATATATATACTTTTGATTTTCCCTTTGTCTTATTTTAACTTTCTCTCCCAAGATCCAATAAACGCCCTAAGCATATCAATCTTGGAGGGAATAGCACTTTTGATCACCCTAAACATCCTTGCCATTAAAACCTACAAAAAAACATCCCCCAATACGAAACCTCACATACTAGCACTAGCAGCACCTTACCTTATTTTTCTCGGTCTTCTCCTAGTCGTTCATCTAAAAAGCGATCACATAAACAATTTAAACCTTTTGATAAATTTATTTTTATTTCTACTCTTTATAGCCTACATATCCGATCTAGCCGGAATTTTTATAAATACGATAACAAGAATAATTAACTCAGACAACCCTCTATTCACAACTATACGACTCCAATTTGACACCTTGATACTAACAATAATAGGGATCCTTATATTGTATATATCCTTAATTATGATGCCCACCAACCTAAAAAGAACTTTACTTTATTACATTGGCCTTTCCGGAAAACCCGGAATCACATACTTTTTACAAACAAAAAACCAGAATTCAAACATAAATATAACTGGAGAAATCGTATGGACATCTTCTACAGGAATCTACCTTTGCAATAAGAGTGGAGTTACATTTATTCCTCATAGAAATATCAACTATTTAAAACTATACAAACCACATGATAAGCAAAGCAATATTAATCAAGAAAAAAACAAACCTAACCAAAACACATGTGTACTTTTTGAATCTCCATAGAATCCACATCAAATCTCCATAGGATCCACGTCAATGGCCCAGCGCACCCGGTGGCCGCCGTGCCGCCACAACCAGGGCAGCAGCGCATCGAGCGCCCCGTGCAACGGCCCGCGCTCGGGCGCCTGCAGCCAAAGCTGGTAGCGCCAGTGGCCCTGCTTGCGCAGCATGGGGGCGGCCACCGGCCCCAGCACCTCCACGCCCGAACGGTCACGCAGCCGTTGCGCCGCCTCGGCAAGAAACTGCTGCGCCGCCTCAAGGCGGGTGGCCTGCGCCGTCACCAGCGCCTGATGCCAGAAAGGGGGTAGACAGGCGGCCTGCCGCTCCGCCAGCGCCGCCTCGGCGAAGGCCGCGTAGCCGCCCGAACGCAGCTGCGCCCAGAAGGGATGCTGCGGCTGTCGGGTCTCGATGAGCACC
>NZ_WFYD01000123.1 GCF_015490265.1 Sulfurivirga sp.
CACTGGGGCGCGGCGTAGTAGCTGTAATCCTGATAGTCCAGCGGTTCGTATTCCGCCTTGGCCCAGTGGGGCTCCTTCATGGTCAGCCAGTGGCGGTAGGCCTTCAGACGCCACTCCAGCATCCATTCCGGCTCGTTCTTCTTGGCGGAGATGGCGCGGATGACATCCTCGTTGATGCCCTTCTCCAGCTTGTCCACCACCGTTCTGGTGTAGAAACCTTCCTTGTAGAAGCTGCTCTTGCTCAGCAGCGTGTCGATCTCCTGATACTGGCTTTCGGCCATGGACCCGATCCTCTTGGCTAATTCCCGAGTATTCTAATCAGGAATTAGCGAAATGTCCATGTCCCGCCCCGGTGCCAGTGCCGCCCGCAGCCCCTCTTCCAGTGCGGAGAGATCCGGGTTTTCCACCAGCAGATGCAGCTGGCCGTCCACCCGCTCACCCGCATGGGTCCACAGCCCGGCCAGTGAGCCTTCCACCGCCACCGGGTTGGCATATTCCAGGGTATCCAGCACCCCGCGCACGCGCCAGAAGCGCATGGCGGTGCTGGCCTCCAGCCCCTGCAGCACGAACAGCAGATGCTCCAGCACCACCTGCTCCATCTGCACCCTGAAAGGGTGGAGGGTCGGCCAGCTCAGCACCGGTGCGCCTTCCGGCTCGCAACGCAGCAGCTCGTCAAGAAAGGGCGCCTGCATGTAATAGCTGAAATGAACGGGGTCTCCCCCATTTTTACAGGCTCGGATTTTCTCGCGCCAGCGGCTTTGCCGAAAAACATCGGTCTCCTCGGCAAAAACGCCGATTGTGGCGCAACTTGCGGCCAGAAGCGGCTGCAATGCCTCCATAACGGTATCCGTCGGCTCACCGCGCAGGTCCACCAGCGTCCAGACGGGGCAGCCCGTATCCAGCGACTGACCCGGCTGCCACTCGATCCAGCGAAAGGGCGCGCCTTCCGCCTCGCGCGCGGCGATCCAGCGGCTCTTGCCGCAGCCGGGCAGTCCGGCGATCAGGATGGGTTCAGACATGCCTTGTAACCGTCAGCCAGCTGCTTCATCCACGAGAGGTAGTCCTTCTGCTGCCAGCCCAATGCATCCAGCGGCTGCAGGCGCACATTCAGTCCGCGGACAAGATTCTTCAGCACCGCCGGAGACTGATGCGCCGGGTAGATGATGCAGCGCACGTTCTTCTCCCGGATGAGTTGGCGCACCTCGTTCATGCGGCGGAGACTCAGGCGCTCCCCCTCGCCCGGCTCGATCACGGCCACGGGCTTGAGGTCGAGGTCCTTCTCGAAATAGGCGAAGGCGCCGTGCCAGCTCATGTAGGGCTTGCCCTGCAGGTCGGCCATGTCGATCTGCATGTTCAGATAGGCTCTGCCCAACGCGCTGAGCGCGCGGCGGGTCTGCGGCACGGGCAACAGCCCCTTCCTGCCCAGCTGGCGCAGCAGCGCCAGCGCATTGCGCGGCCCGAGCCACAGGTGGGGATTGATGCCTCCATCACCGTGACCGGCGTCGGCCTTCAGCTTCTCCACGCCCCTCAATTCCGACCACACCACCGTCTTGTACCACCAGCCACCCTGCTGGATCTGCTTGAGCACTGGCGCCTCGAAATCCCGGTCCACCAGCACGATGTGATCCGCCTGCTTCAACGTGCGCAGTTGCGACGGCTTCAGCGCCCAGTGGTGCGGATTCTGACCGGGCTGAAGCAGCACCGTCAGCCGGTCATCCGGCCCCAGTGCCGGGGCCAGCGCCTTCGCCGTGCCCGGCAGGGTCACCACCCATGTCTGTCCTGCGTGCGCCACGGCAAAAAGCAGCCACCAAAGGCCCACGGCTCTTAGAATAATGCCCATGTCCGAATCACTCCTTCTTGAGGCGCATGATCTCTCCTTCGCCTGGGGCGAGCAGACCGTGCTGCGCCATGTCAGTTTCAAACTCCACAAGGGGGAGATTCTAACCCTCATCGGCCCCAACGGCGCCGGCAAATCCACCCTGCTCAAACTGGCGCTGGGGTTGCTGCGCCCCACCGGAGGCACCCTGTGGCGCAAACCGGACATGGTCATCGGCTACATGCCCCAGAAGCTCGAGGTAGACGCCAGCCTGCCCATGACGGCGCGGCGCTTCATCGAGCTGGGCCTGCGCCCCGACCTGCCGCCGGACCCCTTCTGGCTGGATCAGACCGGGGTCAGCCAGTGGCTGGACCGGCCACTGCAGGGACTCTCCGGCGGCCAGCTGCAGCGCACCCTGCTGTGCCGCGCCCTGCTGCGCCAGCCGGATCTGCTGGTGCTGGACGAGCCGCTGCAGGGCGTGGACGTGCAGGGGCAGGCCTTCCTCTACCGCCTGCTGGCCGAGGCGCGCGAGCGCATCGGCTGCGCCATTCTCATGGTCAGCCACGACCTGCATCTGGTCATGGCCCAGACCGATCAGGTGCTCTGCCTCAACGGCCATGTATGCTGCAGCGGCACCCCGGAAAGCGTGCAGGCCCACCCCGCCTACCGGGAGCTGTTCGGGCTGGACGAGGACACCTTTGCCATTTACCGCCACCACCATGATCCGACCCGCTGCGATCACGACGGAGGTCATCATGACTGAGCTGCTGCTGACGCTGACGGCCACCGGCGTGGTGCTGGCGCTCACCAGTGGCCTGCTGGGGGTGTTCGTGGTGTGGCAGAAGCAGGCCTACTTCGGCGCCACTCTGGCCCATACTGCCCTGCTGGGCGTGGCGCTGGGGCTGCTGCTGCAACTGGACTGGCAGTGGATGGTGATTCTCGTGGCGCTGGCCACCGGCTGGGGCGTGCACTGGCTGCTGGGACACACCCGGCTGGCGGCAGACACCCTGCTGGGCATTCTGGCGCACACCACGCTTGCGGTGGCGCTGGTGCTGCTGAGCCATGCGCCTGTCACCTTTTCGCTCGACAGCTTCCTGTTTGGCGACATCCTCGCCGTCACCCGCGCGGACCTGTGGACGGCGCTGGGCCTGCTGGCCTTGACCGGCCTGTTCGTGGCACGCAACTGGCGGGCGCTGCTCAACCTCACCCTCAACGAGGAACTGGCCTTTGCCGAGGGCGTGCCCACACGACGGGTGCGGCTGATGCTCATTCTGCTGCTGGCGCTGGTGATCGCCCTGTCCATCAAGCTGGTGGGTGTGCTGCTGATCACCTCCCTGCTCATCCTGCCACCGGCGGCGGCGCGCCACTTCAGCCGCACGCCGGAGCAGATGCTCGCCGGTAGCATGGCCATCGCCACCGCCAGCGTGGTGGGCGGGCTGGCGCTCTCCTGGCAACTGGACTGGCCCGCCGGGCCGGCCATCGTGGTGACGGCCACAGGCTTCTTCCTGCTGGCGCTGCCGTTCAGGCGCTGATCCTCAGGCGGAAGGCCGCTCCAGCAGCTCGACGGCGTTGCCGTCCGGATCACGGAAAAAAATGGCAGGCCGGCCGGAGCGGCTGCGGGTGTAGGGCACGCCCGCCGCCTCCAGCCGCTCGATGAAGGGCGCAAGATCCGCCACTCTCAGGGCGAAGTGATAGTCGCGACCACCGTGCTCCGGGCGCGCATGACCGGCACAAGGGTCGTCCAGCGCCATCAGGTGAATGCTCTGTCCACCGGCCAGAGCCAGCCAGTAACCGGGAAAGCCCAGCTCGGGCCGTTCCTGCAGCCCCACACCCAGAATCTGCTGATAGAATTCCCGCGCCCGTTCGGCGTCACGCACGATGACGCTCACATGGTCAAGTCCGATCATCACCCTCTCCTCGACTGCGGTTGGACAGCGCTATAATAAAGCGATTTTGCCAATTTTCAGAAGGAACACCGCATGTATCAGGATCTTCAGTCCGTCATCGAACAGGCGTTCGAGAACCGCGCCGAATACACTCCCGCCAATGCGCCCGCCGAAGTGCGCGAGGCGGTGGATGAAGCCATCAACCTGCTGGACAACGGCACCCTGCGGGTGGCCGAACGCGAAGGCGTCGGCCAGTGGAAGGTGAACGAGTGGCTGAAAAAGGCGGTGCTGCTCTCTTTCCGCCTCAAGGACAACGAGGTGATCGAATCACCCGACACCCGCTATTTCGACAAGGTGCCTTCCAAGTTTGCGGACTGGACGGAAGAAGACTTCCGCAACGCCGGCATCCGCGTGGTGCCGCCGGCCATGGCGCGCAAGGGCAGCTACATCGCCAAGGGCGCGGTGCTGATGCCCTCCTACGTCAACATCGGCGCCTATGTGGATGAAGGCACCATGGTGGACACCTGGGCCACCGTCGGCTCCTGCGCCCAGATCGGCAAGAACGTGCACCTGTCCGGCGGTGTGGGCATCGGCGGCGTGCTGGAGCCGCTGCAGGCTGCGCCCACCATCATTGAGGACAACTGCTTCATCGGTGCCCGTTCCGAGATTGTGGAAGGCGTCATCGTCGAGGAAGGCTCCGTCATCTCCATGGGCGTCTACATCGGCCAGTCCACCCGCATCTACGACCGCGAAACCGGCGAGATCCACTATGGCCGTGTGCCTGCCGGCTCCGTGGTGGTCTCCGGCTCCCTGCCCTCCAAGGACGGCAGCTACAGCCTCTACTGCGCCGTCATCGTCAAGAAGGTAGACGCCAAGACCCTGAGCAAGGTGGGCATCAACGAGCTGCTGCGCGGTGTCTGACTGCATCCTCTACGGCATTCCCAACTGCGACAAGGTGCGCGCCGCGCGCAGGTGGCTGGAGCAGAAAGGCGTGCCCTTCCGCTTCCATGACCTGCGTCAGGACGGCGTGGACGAGGCGCTGCTGCACCGCTGGCTGGATCATGTTGACCTGGCCGAACTGGTCAACCGGCGTAGCACCACCTGGCGCCAGCTGAATGAAACGGATCGTGCAGCCATCCTCGATGGCGACCTGACCCGGCTGGCACAGCACCCCACGCTGATCAAACGCCCCGTGCTGGCCTGCGGCGATCGTGTGTGGGTGGGCTTCGATGCCGCCCGGTGGGAGGCCGAACTGTCATGATCGACCCGGTCAAACTTGCGCAGCACCTGATCCGCATCCCCTCCATCACCCCGGAAGACCGGGGCTGTCAGGAACTGCTGGCCAGCCATCTGGAAGAGCTGGACTTCAGCTGCGAGCGCATGCCCATCGAGGAAGTGACCAACCTGTGGGCCACCCGCCGCCGCGCCGGCCCCATGCTGGTGTTCGCGGGACACACCGATGTGGTGCCCACCGGTCCGCTGGAAGACTGGTGCCACCCGCCCTTTGACGCGGTCATCGAAGATGGGCGGCTCTACGGGCGCGGCGCGGCGGACATGAAGGGCAGCATCGCCTGCTTTGTGGCCGCCACCGCCCGCTTCCTTACGGAATTTCCGGACACGCCGCTCAGTCTGGGTTATCTGATCACCTCTGATGAGGAAGGCCCGGCCGTGCATGGCACCGCCGCCGTGCTGGACAGACTGGCCGAGCGGGGCGAACGGTTCGAATTCTGTCTGGTGGGCGAACCCTCCAGCGTCTCACGGGTCGGCGACGAGATCAAGAACGGCCGCCGCGGCAGCCTCTCCGGTCACCTGACCGTACACGGCGTGCAGGGTCACATCGCCTACCCTCATCTGGCGGAAAACCCCGTGCACACCTTCGCGCCGGCGTTGCTGGAGCTGACCGAAACCGTCTGGGACAAAGGCAACGACGACTTCCCGCCCACCTCCTTCCAGATCTCCAACATCAGCGCCGGCACAGGGGCGACCAATGTCATACCCGGCCATCTGACGGTGGAATTCAACTTCCGCTTCTCCACCGAACAGACGCCCGAAGGACTGCAGGAGAAGGTGCACGCCATTCTGGACCGCCACGGCCTGAAATACGATCTGGACTGGTCGCTTTCCGGCCTGCCCTTCCTCACCGAACGTGACAGCCTGCTGACCCGGCTGACGGTACGGGCCATCGAGGAAGTCACCGGCCACGCGCCCGCCTTCTCCACCGGTGGCGGCACCTCGGACGGACGCTTCATCGCCCAGACTGGCGCGCAAGTGATCGAACTGGGGCCGCTCAACGCCACCATTCACAAGGTGGACGAGCATGTGGACGTGGACGACCTCCACACTCTGACCGACATCTACCACCGCCTGCTGATTCATTTCCATCACGCCGTGGAGGAGCACCATGTTGAATGAGGAGCTGCCCCGCTGGCTCGACTGGGGCATTACCCTGCTGGCTGTCGCCTCATTCCTCTTCTTCCTGTGGTTCATGAAGCCGATCATCCTGCACAGGGAGTGGAAGGAGAAATTCTTCGACAACAAGATCGCCCTGGCGATCATCGTGGTCTCCATCCTGGCCTTCCTGTTCATCATCGCCATGGGCTGGTGGCTGGATACCTTTTTTCCCGTTGAAACCTACCGCTGAAGGAGAAGCAAAATGGGCATGCAAGCCGATGCCGAACTGATCAGAAACTCCGTGCTGGGACAGGACCTGTCCGAGCAGGAAGCGCAGCTGCTGGCCAGCATCACCCGCCACCGCCGGCTGGCGACTGACGAGCTGCTGTACGAGGCCGACACCCAGGACAACAACCTGTATGTGATCGCCAGCGGCAAGATCAGCGTCGGGCATCAGAAGGGCGACCGCTGGGAAGAGATCGCCACCCTGAAGGAAGGTGCCATGGTGGGTGAGATGAGCTTCGTGGACGGCAACCCCCACACCCTGAGCGCCAGGGCGATCAAGCCCACCGAAGTACTGGTCATCAACCGGGATGACTTCGAGGAGCTGGTGGAGCGTTCTCCCATGACCTGTTACCACATCATGCGCGCCATCATCCGCAACGGTCACCGGCTGCAGAAGGAGATGAATGCCCGCTTCATCGAAATGTCGCGCTTCATTCAGAACCAGTACATGGGCTGAGCACGCCACCCGCCCCATATGAAAAAGCCGCGGTCACTGCCGCGGCTTTTTCTTTGGCGGGAAAGCGGATTGGGGTCAGGCCAGACCCATTTCCTCCACGATCTGATCCACCCACTGGCTGACGCGCTCTTCGGTCAGCTCCGGCTGCTGATCCTCATCGATGGCCAGCCCCACGAAGAACTGCCCATCCTCGGTGGCCGCCTTGGAAGCATCGAATTCGTAACCGTCGGTCGGCCAGTAACCCACAGGCTCGGCGCCATTTTCCACCGCCACATCGTGCATCATGCCCATGGCGTCGAGGAAGTATTCGGAATAGTCCGCCTGGTCGCCCAGACCGAAGCAGGCCACCTTCTTGCCGGTGAAGTCGATCTTCTTGAAGTCGTCCCAGAACTCGTCCCAGCTGCTCTGCAGCTCGCCATAGTACCAAGTGGGCTGACCGAGAATGATGTACTGATAGGGCTCGAAATCTTCCGGGCTGGCGCTGGCCACGTCATAGACGTCCACCTGCCCTTCGCCGATCTTCTCTTCCAGCTTTTCCTTGATCATTTCGGCCACACGCTCGGTGTTGCCGGTATCCGTGCCGTAGAACAGTCCGACCTTGCCCATAGTGTCACTCCGTATCAGCAATTAAAGGAAATAATGACGAATGATAGCACTTTTTATGAGGATTGCGGCAGGCCGGCAGCCCAAAAATTTTCAATGAGGCAGGAAAAGGGTTATTTGGGGGAGCATCAAGGCTGGTGCCCGGGGCGGGAATCGAACCCGCACGGACCACAGGGTCCGAGGGATTTTAAGTCCCTTGCGTCTACCAGTTTCGCCACCCGGGCAAGGCGGTGGCCATTATAGCCGATCGAGCCTATCTGAGCGTCTCACGCAGGGCCGGCCAGGCGGCGCGGAAATACTCCACCCAGGTGATCAGCGTCAGCACCGCGGCCAGATAGAGCGCCGGGAAGCCCAACGCCCCCCAGTTGACGCCCCACAACGTGCCGCCATAGATGAGCCATACCAGCGCGGTCAGCTGGATGGCCGTTTTCCACTTGCCCAGTTTCGAGACCGCCACCACGTCACGCAGCTGATGCTCCGCCATCCACTCCCTGAGGCCGGAGACGGCCAGCTCGCGGGTGATGATGACGATGGCCGAAAGCGTCACCCACAGGTTCTGATACTCCGCCGCCACCATCACCAGCGCCGCGCCCACCGCCAGCTTGTCGGCGATGGGGTCCACAAAGGCGCCCAGCTTGCTGGTCTGGCCGAAGCGGCGCGCCAGCCATCCGTCCAGCCCGTCGGTGATGGCCGCCGTCATGAAGGCCACCCCGCTCCAGAAGCGCGCATCCTCGATGGGCAGATAGTAGAGCACGACAAACAGCGGGATGAGCGCCACCCGCATCCAGGTCAGCAGCATCGGCAGGGAATACATGAGCACCTCTGAAACGGAAACACCGATGAAATCTTACTCAATTTCTCCGTGAAAATGCCGGTAGATGCGCTCGGCCAACCTGCGGCTGATCCCCGGCACCTTCATCAGCTCCTGCACGGAAGCCGCCTCCACTCCCTTCAGGCCGCCGAAGTGGGTCAGCAGCTTGCGTCGGGTCTTGGGACCCACCCCCTCGATCTGCTCCAGCCCGGAGGACAGGACCCGCTTCGCGCGCCGCGCACGATGGCCGGCGATGGCGAAACGGTGCGCCTCGTCACGGATGAAGTTGACCACATGCAGCGCCGGATCGTCCGGCGGCAGGTCGATGGGCTCGACCTCACCCGGAAGATGGAGCTTCTCCAGCCCCGCCTTGCGCCCCTCCCCTTTGGCCACGCTCACCAGCGGCAGGGAGAGCCCCACCTCATCCAGTGCCTGCTGCGCCCGGGCCAGCTGACCACGCCCACCGTCGATCAGCACCAGATCCGGCAGACTGTCCGGCTGACGCACAAGCCGGCGGTAGTGACGGAACACCGCCTCATGAATGGCGGCATAGTCGTCCCCCGGTGCAGCCTCGCGGATGTTGTAGCGCCGATAATGACGCTTGTCCGGTACACCGTCCACGAAACGCACGCAGCTGGCCACCGTCTCCCCGCCCTGGGTATGGCTGATGTCGAAGCACTCCATCACCTGTGGCAGCGACGGCAGACGCAGCAGCGCCTGCAACCGCGCCAGCTTGTCCTGCTGAGTGCTGCGCTGGATCATCTGCTGCTTGAGCGCCGCCTGCGCGTTGGTCCGCGCCAGTTCCAGCAGCGCCCGTTCCGTGGCGCCACGGGGACGCCGCAGCGGGACGCCGGCATCGCGCAGCTCGGCAAGGACGCCGTCTCCTTCAACATCCACCAGCAGTGTGCGTGGATAGCGCCCCTCATAGAACTGCACCACGAACTGCTCCAGCACCTCATCGGCATGAGCGGCCTCTCCTTTCGGAAAGAAAGTGCGGCTGTCCCACAGCGCGTCCTGCTGGTAGCGCATCAGCGCCACACACCACAGCCCGCCGCTCTCGGCCACGGCGATCACATCCCGCTGATCCCCGCCATGGCTGATGGCATGCTGATGCTGCACACTGCGCAGCGCGGCGATCTGGTCACGCAGCTGGGCCGCCCGCTCGAACTCCAGCGCCTCGGCCGCCTGCTCCATCTGCCGGCCCAGCTCTTCGATCAGCGCATGGCTCTCGCCGGCGAGAAACCGGCGCACCCGGTCCAGATCCCGTGCATAGTCCTCCTTGGAGATCATCCCGACGCAGGGGGCGGAACAGCGGTTGATCTGATACTGCAGACAGGCGCGGCTGCGGTTGGCGAAGACCGAATCCTTGCACGGGCGCACGCGGAAGATTTTCTGCAGCGTCTGGATGGTCTCATACACGGCGGCCGCGTTGGGAAAGGGGCCGTAATACTCATTGCCCTTGCGCCGTGCGCCGCGGTGGAAATAGATGCCGGGATAGTCGTGGCTGGCGTTGATGCGGATATAGGGGTAGGACTTGTCGTCCCGGAACAGCACGTTGTAGCGCGGGTTGTGCCGCTTGATGAGCGTGTTCTCCAGCAGCAGCGCCTCGGCTTCCGTGTCGGTCAGGATCACCTCGATGCGGGCGATCTGCGCCACAAGGCGCGCGGTCTTGATGCTGTCATGACGCTTGCTGAAGTAGGAGCTGACCCGGCGCTTGAGATTCTTGGCCTTGCCGACGTAGATAATCCTGTCCTGCGCGTCGAGCATCTGATAGACGCCAGGCCGCTGCGGCAACTGCTTGAGAAAGGCTTTCAGGTCGAAGTCGCGTGACATGACGGGAAAGGGATGGCGGAGCGGACGGGACTCGAACCCGCGACCCCCGGCGTGACAGGCCGGTATTCTAACCAGCTGAACTACCGCTCCGCGTTGTAGTGGTGGGTGCTGCAGGGATCGAACCTGCGACCCTCGCCTTGTAAGGGCGATGCTCTCCCAGCTGAGCTAAGCACCCGTATTGGAAACTGATTGAGAGGATGGCGGAGCGGACGGGACTCGAACCCGCGACCCCCGGCGTGACAGGCCGGTATTCTAACCAGCTGAACTACCGCTCCGCATTGTAGTGGTGGGTGCTGCAGGGATCGAACCTGCGACCCTCGCCTTGTAAGGGCGATGCTCTCCCAGCTGAGCTAAGCACCCGTGCTCTCAATGAGCGCGTATTATAAGGCGGCGCCGGCGCCTGTCAACAAAAAATGCGCCTCACAGCGCAACGGCTAGTGGGCGCTGGCGCTCTCGCCCTCGCCCGCCGTGCCCGCGACGCACAGATCGGCGTCGGTTTCCGGCAGCGGCGTGGGCTGGCGGGTCAATGCGTGCCGGAACACCTCTTCGATCCAGCGCACCGGCTCGATGTCCAGCTGCGACTTGATCTCGTCCGGAATGTCCGCCAGATCGCGCACGTTCTCATGGGGGATGAGTACCTTGCGGATGTCCGCCCGCAGCGCGGCCAGCAGTTTCTCCTTCAGGCCGCCGATGGGCAGCACCTCGCCCCGCAGGGTGATCTCGCCGGTCATGGCCACGTCATTGCGCACCGGGATGCCGGTCATGACCGAAGCGATGGCGGTGCACACGGCGATGCCCGCGCTGGGGCCATCCTTCTTGATGGCGCCTTCGGGAAAGTGCAGGTGCAGATCTACCTTGTCGAAGAAGTCCGGCTGCAGTCCCAGTTCGCGGCTGCGGGCGCGGATGACGCTCATGGCGATGTCCACCGACTCCTTCATCACCTCACCCAGCTGGCCGGTGCGCTTCATGCGCCCCTTGCCGGGCATGCAGGTGGCCTCGATATGCAGCAGGTCGCCACCGACGCGCGTCCACGCCAGCCCGTTGACCAGGCCGATGCGATTTTCCGCCGACTTCTCGCCATGGCGGTAGCGGGCCACACCGAGAAAGTCCTCCAGAGTGTCCGGCGTCACCACGATGGGGGCCTCACGCTCGCCTTCCTCCAGCGCCTTGACCGCCTTGCGGCAGATCTTGGCCAGCTGGCGTTCCAGCTCGCGCACGCCCGCTTCACGGGTGTAACGCTCGATGACCGCCTCGACCGCTTCTTCGGTCACCCGCAGCTCGTCCGCCCTGAGACCGTGCTGCTTGAGCTGACGGGGCAGCAGGTGACGCAGGGCGATGTTCTTCTTCTCCATCTCCGTGTAGCCGGACAGCTGGATGATCTCCATGCGGTCCAGCAGCGGCTCCGGCATGTCCATGGAGTTGGAGGTGGCCACGAACATCACCTCAGACAGGTCGTAGTCCACTTCCAGATAGTTGTCGTTGAACGCCTTGTTCTGCTCCGGATCCAGCACCTCCAGCAGCGCGGCGGACGGATCGCCGCGGAAGTCGGCGCTCATCTTGTCCACCTCGTCCAGCAGGAACAGGGGGTTCTTCACGCCCACGCGGGCCATCTTCTGGATGATGCGCCCGGGCAGCGCGCCCAGATAGGTGCGCCGGTGGCCGCGGATTTCCGCCTCGTCCCGCACGCCGCCCAGCGCCATGCGCACGAACTTGCGGTTGGTGGCCTCTGCGATGGAGCGGGCCAGCGAGGTCTTGCCCACCCCGGGCGGGCCCACCAGACAGAGGATGGGGCCGTTGAGTTTGCGCACCCGCTTCTGCACCGCCAGATATTCGAGAATGCGCTCCTTCACCTTCTCCAGCCCGTAGTGCTGGGCGTCCAGAATGCGCGCGGCCCGGTTGAGGTCACGGCTGATGCGGGTGCGCTTCTTCCACGGCACATCCAGCAGCCAGTCGATGTAGTTGCGCACCACGCTGGCCTCGGCGGACTGGGGCGGCATCATGCGCAGCTTCTTCAGCTCGGACAGGGCCTTCTCCTGAACCTCCTCGGGCATGCCGGCCTCGCGGATCTTCTTCTCCAGGTCGATCAGCTCGTCCTCGTCCCCGTCGCTGCGCCCCAGCTCCTTGTTGATGGCCTTGATCTTCTCGTTGAGGTAGTACTCGCGCTGGTTGCGGTCCATCTGCTGCTTGACCCGCTCGGCGATGCGCTTTTCCGACTCCAGCAGGTCGATCTGCGTCTCGATCATGGCCGCCAGCTTCTCCAGCCGCGCGTTGAGCGAAGACTGCTCCAGCAGCGACTGTTTGGCCTCCAGACTCAGGTCCAGATTGGCGGCGATCAGGTCCACCAGCGCGTCCGGGTCGTCGGTGCGCGCCACCGACGCCTTCACGTCTGACGAGAGCTTGCTGTTGAGCTTGGCGTAATGGGCGAAGCGCTCCTTGGCCAGCCGAATCAGCTGCTCCAGCTCCACCGGGTTGTCCACGCGGGTCTCAAGCCGGCGGATGTCGCCCCGGAAGACATGCTCATCCTCCTCCAGGCTGAGCAGCTCGAAACGCTCCATGCCCTCGATGAGCACCTTGACGGTGCCGTCGGCCAGCTTGAGCGTCTGCAGGATGGTGGCCAAAGTACCGACCCGATAGACCTCATCCAGCGTGGGGGCGTCCAGATCGGCCACCTTCTGGGAGACCAGAAAAATCTGCCGATCCCCCTGCATCGCTTCCTGAATGGCGTTGATGGACTTTTCCCGTCCGACGAACAGGGGCATCACCGTGCCCGGAAACACCACCACATCCCGCAGCGGCATCACCAGCGCGTTGAGCTTCATGTCCAGTTGACCGATATCGTGATGCTGTCCCATGACACATTCCCCCGTGTTCAAAGACGCATCCGCGGGCGGCCGAACTTCTGTCGGGCGCCCGCGGAGCGATGGCTGTTCAACCTGTTTACTGGGCGACCTTCTCGTCGTCCTTGGCGGTGCGGCGCTTGCCGCCCTTCCTGCCTTCCTCACTACGGTAGACCAGCACGGGCTGCTTCTGCCCGGCCACCACCGCCTCGTCGATGACCACCTTCTCCACGTCCTTCATGGAAGGCAGGTCATACATGAGGTCGAGCAGCAGATGTTCAAGAATGGCACGCAGGCCGCGGGCGCCGGTCTTGCGCTTGATGGACTCCTGGGCGATGGCCCGCAGCGCCTCGTCGGTGAACTGAAGCTGCACCCCTTCCAGTTCGAACATCTTCTGATACTGCTTGACCAGCGCGTTCTTCGGCTCGGTGAGAATCCGCACCAGTGCGTCCTCGTCCAGCGCCTCCAGCGTGGCGATCACCGGCACGCGGCCGACGAACTCCGGAATCAGGCCGAACTTGACCAGATCCTCCGGCTCCACCTGCTCGAACAGCCTGCTCACGTCGCGCTCGGCGTCCTTCGCCTTGACCTCAGCAGCAAAACCGATGCCGCCGCTGGTGGCCACCCGTTGCTCGATGATCCGGTCCAGCCCCTCGAAGGCGCCGCCGACGATGAACAGGATCTTGGAGGTGTCCACCTGGATCATCTCCTGATTGGGATGCTTGCGCCCACCCTGCGGCGGCACGTTGGCGATGGTGCCCTCGATGATCTTGAGCAGCGCCTGCTGCACGCCCTCGCCGGAGAC
>NZ_WFYD01000124.1 GCF_015490265.1 Sulfurivirga sp.
ACATCCACCTGCGCATGCACCTGCTGACCCACACGGATCTCGCCAGCGGTGACCCGCCCCACGTGCAGCCACAACTTGCCCTGTTTCTGGGTGTCGGACACATGGAAACTGTTCATCCCTTCGGTCAGGCTGCCGATATCGCCCACCTGACCGCCGGATTCCGCGTAGAAGGGAGTGCGGTCAAGGATGACAATGCCTTCCTCGCCTTCCCTCAGGGCTTCCACCGGTGTCTCGTCCCGGTAGAGCGCCAGGACGGTGGCATCCACCTCATCCTGACGGTAGCCGACAAATTCGGTCTCCCCCTCGAAGTCGATCTTTCTGTTCAGATCCACCTTGAAGCTGCCGGCGGCCCGGGCACGCTCGCGCTGCCTGCGCATTTCCGCCTCGAAACCGGCCTCATCGATCTTGAGACCCCGCTCCCGCGCCACATCTGCGGTCAGGTCCACCGGAAAGCCGTAGGTGTCATACAGCTTGAACACCACATCGCCCGGCAGGGTATCGCCGGAAAGGCCGGCAATGGCCTCTTCCAGCAGCTTCATGCCGTGCTCCAGCGTTTCGGCAAAACGCTGCTCCTCCTGCAGCAGCACCTTCTCCACCTGCGGGGCGGCCTTGGCCAGCTCCGGATAGGCCTCGCCCATCTGCTCCACCAGCGGCTGCACCAGTTTGTGGAAGAAGGGCTGCGTCTGTCCCAGCTTGTAGCCGTGACGGATGGCGCGGCGGATGATACGCCGCAGCACATAGCCGCGCCCCTCGTTGGACGGCAGCACGCCGTCGGTAATCATGAAACTGGTGGAACGGATGTGGTCGGCGATGACCTTGAGGGAGCTGCTGTTCCGATCCGCCGCACCGGTCACCTTCTGCGCCGCGTCAATCAGGGCGCGGAACAGGTCGATGTCGTAGTTGGAGTGCACGCCCTGCATGACGGCGGCCAGTCGCTCCAGCCCCATGCCGGTGTCCACCGACGGCTTGGGCAGCGGGGTAAGCGTGCCGTCGGCGTCCCGGTTGAACTGCATGAACACCAGATTCCAGATCTCGATGTAGCGGTCGCCGTCCTCGTCAGGCGAACCCGGCGGGCCGCCCGGCACCTCCGGCCCGTGGTCGTAGAAGATCTCGGAACAGGGGCCGCAGGGGCCGGTATCCCCCATGGACCAGAAGTTGTCCTTCTCGCCGCAACGGCTGAAGCGGGCCGGATCCACGCCAATCTCATTGAGCCAGATGTCGGCGGCCTCATCATCCTCATGGAAAACGGTCACCCACAGCTTTTCCGGCGGAATGCCGAGCCGCTCGGTGAGAAATTCCCACGCGTAGCGAATGGCCTCGCGCTTGAAGTAGTCGCCGAAGCTGAAATTACCCAGCATCTCGAAGAAGGTGTGGTGGCGGGCGGTGTAGCCAACGTTTTCCAGGTCATTGTGCTTGCCGCCGGCGCGGATGCAGCGCTGCACGGAACAGGCGCGGGTGAAGGGACGTTTGTCGAGACCGAGGAACACATCCTTGAACTGCACCATGCCCGCATTGGTAAACAGCAGGGTCGGGTCGTTGGCCGGCACCACGGGCGAGGAGTGCACCGGCGTGTGTCCCTGTTCCACGAAGTAGTCGATAAAGGCCTGACGCAGTTGCGCCGTGCTCATGTTCTGCATTGCATGCACCCTTGTAAGCTATTCTTCAAATGCGCTCCAGCACTGGGCGCTGGTGAAACCGCGCCCCTGCAGGAAACGCAGACGCCGCGCCACCTCCTTCGGGTCGCGCGGTCGTTCTGTCGTACCGAATTTCTTTCTCAGCGCTTCACGGGCCGTCTCCACCCAGACGTCTTCATCCACCGCCGCCAGTGCCTCATCCAGCCGCCAGGCCTCATCCAGCCGGCCGGCCAGTCTGTGGCGGATCTTGGCCGGGCCGTCTCCCCGGGCACGATATTGATCCACTGCGCTGTCAACAAAGCGCTGCTCGTCCAGCCAGCCCCGCTCGCTCAGGGCATCCAGCAGGGTTTCCACCTGTTCGCCTTCGTCAGGAAAACGCTGCAGCAGGCGCTCGCGCAGCTCGGCCCGGCCATAGTCCCGCCGGGCCAGCAGGGCAACCGCCCGGTTTTCCAGCTCGGCCGACCGGCTCATGCCTCGTCGGCAGTTGCCTCATCACCCGATGCGCCATTCGGCAGCAGTTTCGCCCGCAACTGACGCTCGATCTCCTCAGCCACCTCCGGATGTTCCCTGAGCCACTGACGGGTGTTCTCCTTGCCCTGGCCGATCTTGTCACCGTTATAGCTGTACCAGGCACCCGCCTTCTGGATCAGACCATGCTCTACGCTCAGATCAATGATCTCGCCCAGACGGGAGATGCCTTCGCCATAGAGGATTTCGAAGCGAGCCTCCTTGAACGGCGGCGCCAGCTTGTTCTTGACCACCTTGACCTTGGTCTCGTTGCCGATAACCTCGTCACGGTTCTTGATGGCGCCGATGCGGCGGATGTCCATGCGCACGGAGCTGTAGAACTTGAGCGCGTTGCCCCCGGTGGTGGTCTCCGGATTGCCGAACATGACCCCGATCTTCATGCGGATCTGGTTGATGAAGATCACCAGCGTGTTGGTGCGCTTGATGTTGGCGGTCAGCTTGCGCAGCGCCTGGCTCATCAGGCGGGCCTGCAGACCCACGTGGGCATCCCCCATCTCACCCTCGATTTCGGCCTTGGGCGTCAGGGCCGCCACCGAGTCGATGACGACGATATCCACCGCGCCGGAGCGCACCAGCATGTCGGCGATCTCCAGCGCCTGCTCACCGGTGTCCGGCTGAGAGACCAGCAGGTTGTCGATATCCACGCCCAGCTTTTCCGCATAGACCGGGTCCAGCGCGTGCTCCGCGTCAATGAAGGCGGCGGTGCCGCCCTGCTTCTGGGCCTCGGCAATGGCGTGCAGCGTCAGCGTGGTCTTGCCGGAGGACTCGGGACCGTAGATCTCCACGATGCGCCCCTTGGGCAGGCCGCCGATGCCCAGCGCGATGTCCAGCCCGAGCGAGCCGGTGGAGATGGTCTCCACGTTCTGGGCCACCGGGTTGTCCCCCAGACGCATGACCGAGCCCTTGCCATACTGGCGTTCGATCTGTCCCAGCGCCGCCTGCAGCGCCTTGCGCTTCTGCTCGTCCATTGCCGTTCTCCTCAAAATCCGAACCGTTTATTATGACACACCCGCATCACCCCCTTCCAGCAGGCGAGTGACCAGTTCACCATACCCCTCTCGGTAGCTGGGATAGCGGAAATCAAAGCCGGTGCTGCGGATACGCCGGTTGCTGATGCGCTTGTTGGCCCGCTGCTGCCGTGCCGTCTCGGTCGGTTCCCGGTGCTCGATCTGCAGCGGCACGCTCAGCTGCTCCGCCAGCCATTCATAGACCTCGCACAGCAGGGCAGGCTCGTCATCCACGCCCACATAGAGGCTGTCCGGCGCCTCCAGATTGCGGATGTGCGCCAGCATGCGGGCCGCATCCACCACATGAACCCGGTTGCTGTAGACCCCTTCCATGCAATGGGCCTTGCCTGCCAGCACCATGTCGATCAGATGCGCGCGTCCCGGGCCGTAGATGCCGCCGAAACGCACCACCGTGGCCGGCAGGCCACTCTCCAGCGCCAGCGTCTCGGCTTCCAGCAGCGTGCGGGTGGCGAAGTTGCGCCCTTCGACCGGCGAGTCCTCGTCCACCCACTCCCCTTCACTCTGCCCGAACACGGAGGTGCTGGAGACGAACACGTAGCGCCTGACAGGGTGCCCCCTGAGCAGCTCGATGAAATGCCGTTGCGCCGAAACATAGGCCCGGTAGTAGGACACATCGTCATGACGATCCGGCGAGAGAATGAAGAAGGCATACTCCACCGGATCGGGCAGGCTGATCGATGCACGCTCCGCCGCAGCCAGATCCACTGCTACCGGGGTGACATGTTCCGGCAGGCCCTCCACATGCCGCTTAAGCCCGATGATGCGGTCCCCCTGCTCGTCAAGCAGTGCCGCCAGTCGACACCCCAGATCACCACATCCTGCTATTGCTACCGTTGCCATGGCCTTTCCATTCGTCAATGAAACGAAGGCAGACTATGCCCGATCTGCCGGCAAAAGAAAAGCGTCAGCGATCAGCAAAGCGAGCATCCAGCGCCTCGCACAGCACATGGGCGAGAAATGCGTGCGCCTCCTGCACCCGCGCCGTCTCCCGTTCCGGCACGGCCAGCACGATGTCTGCCGTTTCGGTGATGCGATTGGGTCCGGCGCCGGTCAGCCCCACCGTGGTGGCGCCGACCTTTCGCGCCGCCATCAGCCCGCGCACCACATTCTCGCTGTTGCCAGAGGTGGACAGGCCCACCACCACGTCTTCAGGTCGCGCCAGCGCCTCCACCTGCCGGGCGAAGACCGTATCGAACTCGAAATCGTTTGGATGCGCGGTCAGAATGGAGGTGTCGGTGGTCAGCGCGATGGACGCCAGCGGCCGGCGGGTCTTCACATAACGCACTACCAGCTCGGCGGCCATGTGCTGGGCATCCGCCGCGCTGCCACCGTTGCCGAACCACAGCACCTTGCCGCCCTGTTCCAGGGAGGCTGTCACCACCTCGATCCACCGTTGCAGCGGCGCCTCCAGCGGGCCCAGCTGCGCCATCATGGCCTGATGGCGCGTCAGCGCCTGTTGAAAAATGCTCATGTCTGCTCCCGGATGCGGTTGACAATGTCGGTGGTGGAAAAGCCGTCCCAGAAAGAAAGCACACGCACTTCGCCGCCTTCTGCCTGCACGCAGTCGGCACCGGCAATCTCCTCCGGACGGTAGTCACCGCCCTTGACCAGCACATCCGGCTTCAGGGCGCAGATGAGCCGGGCCGGTGTGTCCTCGTCAAAGGGAATGACCCAGTCCACGCACCCCAGCGCCGCCAGCACCTCCATGCGAGCCTGCAACGGCACGACAGGCCGGCTGTCCCCCTTGAGGCGCCGCACCGAATCATCACTGTTGACCGCCACAATCAGCCGGTCACCCAGCTGAGCCGCCTCCTGCAGATAGCGCACATGCCCCGCATGCAGAATGTCGAAGCAGCCATTGGTCATCACCACCCGCTCGCCCCGGGCCTGTGCGGCGCGCACCGCCTCGCGCAGCGTGTCCACATCCGGTGCAACATAGCCCAGGTGCGCCTGCTTGCGCCGCAGATGCTCACTCAGCTCGGCGGCCGTGACGACCGAGGTCCCCACCTTGCGCACCACCAGCGAGGCGGCCTCATTGGCCAGCCAGGCGGCCTGACGCAGATCATGCCCGGCGGCATGGGCCGTGGCCAGCACCGCCATGACCGTATCACCGGCGCCGGTGACGTCAAACACCTCCTGAGTCTGCGCCCGCAACGGATAGGATGGCTGCCCCTTTTCCAGCAGCAGCATGCCATGCTCGCTGCGGGTGACCAGCAGCGCCGACAGAGACAGCTGGTCAATCAGCGTCTGACCACGCGCCTCGATCTCCGCCTCATCCCGGCAGACACCGGCCACCAGCTCGAACTCCTTCTGATTGGGCTTGATCAGCGTGGCGCCTCGATAGCGACCGAAATCCCGCCCCTTGGGATCCACGAACACCGGCACGCCGGCGCGGCGGGCGGCTTCGATCATGCCTTCCACCTGACCCAGCGCACCCTTGGCGTAATCGGACAGCACCAGCAGATCGTGGTCGGCCACCTGCTCGGCCACCTGCGCTGCCAGCGCCTCGGCCGCCTCGGGCGGTGCCGGCTGCTCGAAGTCCATGCGGATCAGCTGCTGGTGGTGACTGAGGACCCGCAGCTTGCTGATGGTGCCGCTGTCGGCATGCACCCAGGTGCTCTCCACCCCCTGCTGGCGCACCAGCCGCTCAAGCGCTTCTCCCTCCCGGTCATGGCCGATCACGCCCATGAGCGTGACCTGTCCGCCCAGCGCCGCGATATTGGTGGCCACATTGGCCGCACCACCGGCACGGGCCTGTTCATCGGTCACATTGACCACCGGAACGGGCGCCTCCGGAGAGATGCGCCCGGCCCGACCCTGCCAGTAGCGGTCCAGCATCACATCCCCGACAACGAGCACCCGTGCCGTGGAAAAGCGTGACAGCATGCCTGCCTCCAAACTTTTGAAATGCCACTATTTTAGCAACCACACATGCCGGCAAATTCTTAAAATAGAGCGCTCACTTTCCGGAGAAAACGGACATGCGCCATCTGACCGCTCTGCTGGCCGTGTTTCCTCTGGCAATAGCGTCCGCTCTGGCCGAGGATGACACGGACACGCTGATGAAAAACACCGCCATCACGGGCGCCCTGCTCAGCTGGGGCGCGGTGACCCTGTGGGGTGATCGCCCCGTCGAGGCAGGCCTGTCCATTGGCCCGAAACGCCATGTGGGCGTCAGCGCCGGGCAGGACGCCCAGTCCGGCCTGGCCGGCATCATGGCTGGCTGGGACTTCGGCCACAACCTGATCGACCGCCGCAGCTGGCGGCTGCGTGGCCAGTGGGAGGTGGATCTGAGCGGCTGGTGGGCGGATCACCGTCGTCGCAGGAACCAGAGCGGCGTCATGCTGGGGCTGACGCCGGTGCTGCAGTACGAATACCGCAGCAGCTACCGCCCTTACGTGGAATTCGGTATTGGCGCCCGTTATCTCTCCGACACCCATCTGGCCGACTATGACAAGTCCACCCAGTTCCAGTTCGGCGACCTGATGGGCTTCGGCGTGTCACTGAAGGATCTGCAGGTGGGCTTCCGCTTCCTGCACATTTCCAATGCCGGCATCGAGACGCCCAATCCGGGCACCAACTATTATTCCATCAAACTGGACTACGCTTTCTGATGAATCACCAGACCGTTGCCAGAGAGGTCATCCACATCGAAGCGGAGGCCATCCGAAATCTGGAAAACCTGCTCACCGCCGACTTCGATCGGGCGGTGGATGCCATTCTCACCAGCCGTGGCCGGGTCGTGGTCTGCGGCATGGGCAAATCCGGCCTGATCGGCAAGAAGATCGTCGCCACCCTGGCCAGCACCGGCACCCCCTCTTTTTTCATGCATCCTGGAGAGGCCTTTCACGGCGATCTGGGCATGGTGACCCCCGATGACGTGTTCGTGGCCATCTCCAATTCCGGCGAAACCGAGGAGGTGATCCGCCTGCTGCCCTTTCTCAAGGACAACGGCAACACCGTCATCGCCATGACCGGCAACCCGGCCTCCACCCTGGCGAAGAACGCAGACTTCCATCTCAACATCGCCGTGCCGCAGGAGGCCTGCCCGCACCAGCTGGCGCCCACCAGCTCCACCACCGCCACGCTGGTGATGGGGGATGCGCTGGCGGTGGCGCTGATGCAGGCGCGCAACTTCCAACCGCAGGATTTCGCCCGCTTCCATCCGGGCGGCAGTCTGGGACGCAAGCTGCTGACCCGGGTGCGTCACGAGATGAAGACCGACAACCTGCCCTTCGTCTCCGGTGACGCCCCCATGACGGAGGTCATCCATACCATGAGCGCTGGTCGACTGGGGCTGTGCATCGTGGACGAAGGCGCCGGCATCATCACCGACGGCGACCTGCGTCGCCATCTGGAAAACGACCCGGACCTGATGCGGAAGACCGCCCGTGAGATCATGACCCCCGATCCCAAGACCATCCATGCCGACGCCCGACTGACCGAGGCGGAGGAGCTGATGACCGTCAACAAGATCACCTCCCTGCTGGTACGGGACGATCACGGCAAGATCGTCGGTGTGGTGCAGATCTACGATCTCAACCGCTGATGCTGACGCGGCGGCGCTACAACGCCCTGCTTGCTCTGCTGGCACCGCTGTTCTGGCTGGCGGGCTGGCGTCGCTGCCGCCGCGCCCGCCGTCTCGGTCTGCACCTGCCCGCCTGCCTGTCGGGCCGTTTCGGCCACATACCGTCCGACTGGCGCTCTGGCGGCATCTGGCTGCATGCCGTCTCCGTGGGCGAAAGCCGCTCCATCTTTCCTCTGCTTGAGGCGCTGCACCGACACCATCCCGACCTGCCGCTGACAGTCACCAACGGCTCCATTCAGGGTGCCCTGCAGGTGCAGCGGTTCGCGCCGGTGCCAGTACAGAACGGGCTGATACCCTATGACTATCCACATGCGGTTGCCCGTTTCCTCGACCGCCTGCGACCACGACTGGTGGTCATCGTCGAAACCGAGCTGTGGCCCAACCTGTTCGCTGCCTGCGCCAGACGAAACATCCCGCTTGTGATGATCAACGCCCGTCTCAAGACACGCTCCTTCGAGCGCTACCGGCGCTGGGGCCAGCCACTGGTGGGCGAGACGCTTCATCATGCCCGGCTTGTAGGCACCCAGTTCGAGGTGGATGCGGAACGGTTCCGCACGCTCGGGGCACAACGGGTCGAGGTGCTGGGCAACCTGAAATTCGATCTGCGTCTGCCCGACAACCTGCATGAACGGGCCCGACAGCTGCGCCTGCGTCTGGGCGGACGCTTCATCTGGGTAGCCGGCTCCACCCATGCCGGCGAGGAAGAGCAGATGCTGGCCGCCCACGCCCGGCTGAGAGCGGCATATCCGGACGCCCTGCTGATCCTCGCCCCCAGACATGCGGACCGTTTTGACGAGGTGGCCCGTCTGCTGCAGCGGACAGGGGTGACGCATGTGCACCGCAGCCGGGGGGACATCCCCGGGGCGGACACGGCCGTCTGGCTGGCTGACACGGTGGGGGAACTGCTGCTGTGGTATGCGCTGGCAGATGCTGCCTTCGTGGGCGGCTCACTGGTCCCCTTCGGCGGTCACAACATTCTGGAGCCGGCGGCCGTTGGCACGCCGGTCCTGTCGGGTCCCCACTATCAGAACCTGCAGGCCCTGTTTGACAGCATGCTCGCCTGCGACGGAGTGCACATCGTCCAGAATGAGGAGAAACTGGCGGAACAGCTGCGCCTGTGGGCGGATCAGCCCCGACTGGCCCGACAGCAGGGCGAGCGGGCACAGGCATG
>NZ_WFYD01000125.1 GCF_015490265.1 Sulfurivirga sp.
GAAAAGGGGCTGGACGGCGCGGCGAAGTTCTTCCGCACCCACAGTCAGGAAGAGGAAGGCCATCGGGACCGCATCTTCGACTATCTGATCGAAACCGGCCAGTCCGTGCGGCTGGGCGAACTGCCGGCGCCGCAGGCGGAGTTCTCCAGCCTGATGGATGTGATCCAGGCCGCCTATGAACACGAAAAGCGGGTCACCCGACTGATCAAGAACATCGCCGAACAGAGTTTCGCCGAGAAGGATTATCAGACCTTCAATTTCATCCAGTGGTTCATCGCCGAGCAGCATGAGGAAGAGGCCCTGTTCATGACCGTGCTGGACAAGGCGAAGGTGCTCGGCTACACCGGTCAGGACAGCGGCGAGGCGCTCTATCTCTTCGACCAGTATCTGGCCGGTGCCCACGGCGGAGAAAAGGAAGGCGGCGAAAACGCCTGAATTCAGCGCAGCGGCGTGCCGGTCAGCCCATCATAGATGGGCGTGGGGCCGGCATGGCCGCCCAGCGCCCCTTTCACGCAACCGGCCAGGGCCTCGCCGAAGCTGCCGATGGCCTGCTCACAGCTGAGCGCCGGCGGCTGGCCGCTTATGTTGGCGCTGGTGGAGACCACCGGTCCGCCAAAGGCGCGGCACAGTGCCTGCATGACGGAATGGGCGCTGACACGCACCGCCACGGTGGGAAAGCGTCCCCGAATCCACACGGGCACCTTCGGGGTGGCCGGCAGCGTCCAGGTAACCGGCCCCGGCCAGTCCGCCTCGATGTGCGAACGTCTCTCGCCCGGCAGGGCGGACCAGTCGATCAGACCGTCCAGCTGATCCAGGCCGGCGGCCACCAGAATCAGCCCCTTTTCCACCGGCCGCCCCTTCAGGGCCAGCAGCCGGCCGACAGCGGTCTGATCGAAGGGATCGCAACTCAGCCCCATCACACCTTCGGTAGGGGTGGCGACGATGCCGCCCGTGCGCAGCGCATCCGCCGCCTGTTGCGGTGTCAAGTGAGTCATGGCAATGGCAGAGGCGTGGCCCGGTGATGCAGCAGCACGTCTCGGAAGACGTCCGGGTCCTTGATGGTGGTCAGCTCGCCCTCGCGGGGCAGCAGCTTGTCCTTGAGGCGGGAAAGCCAGAAACGCAGCGCCGCCATGCGCTGGGCCGCCGGCCATTCCTGTCGTTCCAGATCGGTCAGGGGCCGCACGGCCTGATAGGCCCGCAGCATGGCTTCCACCCGCTGCGGGTCATAGTCGTTGTCGGGCGTGCGCGCCCAGTCGTTGACCATCACCGCCAGGTCATACAGCCACGGCCCGTTGCAGGCGTAGTAGAGGTCGATGATGCCGGCCAGCCGCTCGCCATCGAACAGGGCGTTGTCGGTGAACAGATCGGCATGGATGACGCCCTGGGGCAGATGGGCCCAGTCCTGCCGTGCCTGAAAGGCCAGCTCATCTTCCAGCAGCGTGCGCGTGTCCTCATCCAGCAGGGATTCGATTTCTGAAAAAGTGTTCCGGGCCCAGTTCAGGTCCCGGTCATTGGGGCGGTAGCCGTCAAATTCCCGCCCGGCCAGATGAAAACGCGCCAGCGTCTCGCCCATCACGGCGCACTGGCCTACGCTGGGCTGCGCCACGCCGCGGCCGTTGAGCCGCTGCACCAGCGCCGCCGGCTTGCCGCACAGTTCGGTCAGATATCCTCCCTCACGGAGAGCAACGGGATGGGCGGTGGGAATGGCATGCTCGGCCATGAAGGCCATGATGTCGAGGAAATAGGGCAGTTCCTCAAAGGTGTGCTGCTCGAAGATGGTGAGCACATACCGGCCACGGTCGGTGTCGACAAAGTAGTTGGTGTTCTCGATCCCTTCGCTGATGCCCTCGAACTGACGCAGCGCGCCGACGTCGTAGCGTTCGAGAAAGGCCTCCAGCGTCGGCCGGTCGATGGTGGTGTAGACGGACATGGCGGCAATTTTACTTGAGTTGCGCGCTCAGCTCGAACAGATCGTCCACCGTGTGGCGCACTTTCTCGCGCAAGCCTGTGCTGTCCAGCGTGCCGATCTCGGCATACCAGTCGTTCACATGGGCGAGAAAGTGCTCGCACAGCGCCGGGTCGAACTGGCGGCCCGCCTCCTCGCGGATGACCGCCTTGGCCTTCACCAGCGGCATGGCGGACTTGTAGGGCCGGTCGGTCACCAGCACGTCAAACACATCCACCAGCGCGAACAGGCGTGCTCCCAGGGGAATGGATTCTCCGGCCAGCCCTTCCAGATAGCCGCTGCCGTCGAAGTGTTCGTGATGATAACGGGGAATCTCCATCACCGGCGCCGGCAGGCCAATCTTCTCCAGCAGCGCCGTGCCGAAGCGCACATGCTGGCGTACCAGCCGGAATTCCTCGTCCGTCAGCGGCCCCTTGCGCACCAGAATGGCGGTGGGGATCATCACCGTGCCCACATCGTGGAGGAAGGCGCCCACGGCATAGTGGCGGCAGGTCTGCGCATCCAGCCCCAGCGACTGGGCGAATCGCCAGGTGTAGAGCGCCACCCGGTAGTCATGCAGGCGGTCAGCGGTGTCCCACTGGGGAATCTCCCGCCGGGTGAGCCTGAGCACCGCCAGCACGGCAAGCGCGGCCGTGACCACCATCAGCGTGGCAAACAGCGGCACGCTGACCGGCAGATCGCCCAGCCTGTCGGGCGCCGGTGCCGTGGACAGCAGCAGATTGAGACCGATCAGCGTGACACCGACTACCCCCGCCACGGCAAGCAGGATGTAAAGGGTTGTTCTGCGCATGAATTTCACCCCCTCTGCCGCCATTCTAATCACGGTGTAGAATGAATTCACCTCCATTTCCGACCCGAATTGTCCATGAGCACACCCGCCCGACCCGATCTCGTCCTCGTCGATGGCTCCAGCTATCTGTTCCGCGCCTATCACGCCCTGCCGCCGCTGACCACCTCGGACGGCACGCCAACCGGCGCCCTGTACGGCGTGCTCAACATGATCGGCAAGCTGCTGGACACCTGGCAGCCCGAGCGCATCGCCGTGGTGTTCGACGCACGTGGCAAGAACTTCCGTCACGAGATGTTCGAAGCCTACAAGGCCAACCGCCCGCCCATGCCGGAGGAGCTGGCCCAGCAAATCGAACCGCTGCATGAATTCATCCGCGCGCTGGGCATTCCTGTGCTGGTCATCGACGGGGTGGAGGCGGATGATGTCATCGGCACCCTGGCGAAACAGGCGGAAAAGGACGGCGCCCGGGTGCTCGTCTCCACCGGCGACAAGGACATGGCCCAGCTGGTGGATGACCACATCACGCTCATCGACACCATGAAGGACCAGCTCTACGACCGGCAGGCGGTGATCGACAAATACGGCGTGGCGCCGGAGCAGATCGTGGACTATCTGGCACTGATGGGCGACAGCTCCGACAATATTCCGGGTGTGCCCAAGGTGGGCCCCAAGACGGCGGCCAAGTGGCTGGCCCAGTATGGCGATCTGGACAATCTCATCGCCCATGCCGACGAGATCAAGGGCAAGATCGGCGACAACCTGCGCGCCCATCTTGACCAGCTCAGACTTTCACGGGAACTGACCCGCATCCGCACTGACGTAGAGCTGCCGGTGCGCTGGAGCGACCTGACCCGCCAGCCGGAAGATGACGAAAAACTGATCGAGCTGGCGCGCCGTTATGAATTCAACAGCTGGCTCAGACGCAAACTTTCCGGCCAGCCTCTGTTCGGGCACGGAGAAGACACTGGTGAAACGGCCGAAGTAAAAACGTCCACCCGCCAGCAGGTACCGGTCATTCTCGACTGGGACACCTTCGACACCTGGCTGGAAAAGCTGAAGCAGGCCGAGCAGTTCGCCATCGACACGGAAACCACCGCGCTGGACGCCATGCGGGCGGAGATCGTCGGCGTCAGCTTCGCCGTGGCCGGGGAAGACGATATCAAGGCAGCCTACCTGCCCCTGCGCCACGACTATGAAGGCGCGCCCGAACAACTGCCCGCTGATGAGGTGCTGGAAAAGCTCCGTCCCCTGCTGGAAAGCGAAAAACACCCCAAGGCGGGCCAGAATCTCAAGTACGACTGGCATGTGCTCCGCCGCGCCGGCATCACGCTTTCCCCCATCAGCCACGACACCATGCTGCAGAGCTATGTGCTCGACAGCACCGAACGGCACAATCTGGACGATCTGGCGCTCAAATACCTGGGCCACCGAACCACCCACTATTCCGATGTGGCCGGCAAGGGCAGAAAGCAGCTCAACTTCGCCCAGGTGCCGCTGGAGAAGGCCGCGCCCTACGCCGCCGAAGACGCCCAGTTGGTGCTGGCGCTGCACCGGATGCTGTGGCCGAAGCTTGAAGCGGACGACAAGCTGCGCCACGTCTATCAGGACATCGAAATCCCGCTGGAGCCGGTGCTGGCGCGCATGGAGCACCGTGGCGTACTCATCGACACCGAGCTGCTCAAGGCGTTTTCCGAAGAGCTGGCAGAACAGCTCCGGCAGCTGGAGGACAAGGCCTTTAAGCTGGCCGGCGACGTGTTCAACCTCAACTCCCCCAAGCAGCTGCAAGAGATTCTGTTCGAGCGCCTCGGCCTGCCGGTGCTGAAAAAAACCCCCAAGGGCCAGCCCTCCACCGCCGAGAGCGTGCTGCAGGAACTGGCGGAACAGGGCCACGAACTGCCGGCGATCATCCTCGAATACCGCTCGCTGGCCAAACTCAAGTCCACCTACGCCGATGCCCTGCCCCGACAGGTCAATCCGGAGACAGGGCGGGTGCACACCACCTTCCAGCAGGCGGTCACCGCCACCGGTCGGCTCTCCAGCACCGACCCCAACCTGCAGAACATCCCGGTGCGCACCGAACTGGGCCGGCGCATCCGCCAGGCTTTCACCGCCCCCGAGGGCTTTCAGATTCTGGCGCTGGACTACTCCCAGATCGAACTGCGCATCATGGCCCATTTCTCCGGTGACGAGAACCTCATCCGCGCCTTCGAACAGGGGCTGGACATTCACCGGGCCACCGCGGCGGAAATCTTCGGCGTGCCGCTTGATGAAGTGACCCCGGACATGCGCCGCCACGCCAAGACGGTCAATTTCGGCCTCATCTACGGCATGAGCGCCTTTGGGCTGGCGCGCCAGCTGGACATCGACCGCAAGCAGGCGCAGGCCTACATCGACCGCTACTTCGAACGCTATCCCGGCGTGCGCCGCTACATGGACGAAATCCGCCAGCAGGCGCGGGAAAAGGGCTATGTGGAAACCCTCGCCGGCCGGCGTCTGCACCTGCCCGACATCCACAGCCGCAATCCGCAGGTGCGCCAGTATGCCGAACGCGCCGCCATCAACGCCCCGCTGCAGGGCACCGCGGCGGACATCATCAAGACCGCCATGATCCGGGTGGACGCCTGGTGCGCCGACCATCCGGACGTGCGCATGATCCTGCAGGTACACGACGAACTGGTGTTCGAAGTACCGCAGGCCATCACGCTGGAGAGCGACACCGTCCAGCGCATCAAGGCGATCATGGAAAGCGCCATGAGCCTGCGGGTCCCGCTGGTGGCCGACGCCGGCCTCGGCCCCAACTGGGACGCCGCCCACTGATCAATGCGCTGATCAACAGCCGGCCAGAACCGATCAACACATTGATCAATATTCCAGCCATTGACCGCTTCAGCCGGTACATCCCCCTGTGGCTGTTCGGTTTTCTCTACTGGTCAGCCATGGCGCGCACGATGGCCTGCGCCTTCTCCTTCGCCTGCTCCACATTCTCGCCCAGCGCCAGCGCCACGGCCAGCCGCCGGCCCGGATGGCTGACCGGTTTGCCGAACAGGCGCACAAAGCTGTCCGCGCCAAAGGCTGACTCCGGCACCTCCAGCACTGGCGCGGCGCTGTGACCGGAGGCCTTGTAGGCGGCCGAAGCGCCCGGACCATGGAAGGTGAAGTCCAGCGGCAGCCCCAGCACGGCGCGCACATGCAGGGCGAACTCGCTCTGGCTCTGGGTGATCAGGGTCACCATGCCGGTGTCATGGGGTCGGGGACTCACCTCGCTGAAGAACACCTCACCCCCCTTGACGAACAGCTCCACGCCGAAGATGCCCCGACCTCCCAGCCCGTCGGTGATGGCCCGCGCCATGCGCTGCGCCTCGGCCAGCACCTCCGGCTTCATGTCATGGGGCTGCCAGCTGAGAATGTAGTCCCCATCCTGCTGCACATGGCCGATGGGCGGGCAGAAGATCGTCTCACGGCCATTGCGCGCCGTCAGCAGCGTGATCTCATAGTCAAAGTCGATGAACGCCTCCACGATCAGCTCGCTGGCGTCCCCGCGCGCGTCCTCCTGAGCGAAGTGCCAGGCCGCCGCCACCTCTTCCGGTCCATGCACCACACTCTGACCATGGCCGGAGCTGCTCATCACCGGCTTGACCACGCACGGCCAGCCCAGCGCCTCTGCCGCTTCCTGCAGACCTTCCAGCGAATTGACGAACCGGTATGCGCCCGTCTTCAGACCCAGCTCCTCGGCGGCGAACTGACGGATATTGCGCCGGTTCATGGTCTTGTTGACCGCCTCGGCGTTGGGAATGACGGTAAAGCCCTCCCGCTCGGCGGAAAACAGCGCCTCAATGCTGATCGCCTCGATCTCCGGCAGGATCCAGTCCGGCCGCTCACGGCGGATCACCTCCAGCACCGCCTGCTCGTCGCGCATGTCAATCACATGAGCGCGATGGGCCACCTGCTGCGCCGGCGCGCCTTCGTAGCGGTCCACGGCAATCACCTCCAGTCCGAGGCGCTGCGCCTCGATGGCCACCTCCTTGCCCAGTTCTCCCGCGCCCAGCAGCATCAGCCGGCGGGCGTTGTGACGCAATGCGGCGGTAAATTGCATGATCTTCTGCTCCATATGGTCAGTTTCGGCCATTCTACCGGCATTTTTCCGGTGCAGAAAAACCCGGCCTGCACGCCGTCCTGCAAAAATGGGGGAGACCCCGTCCAGAAGCCGGAAAAATGGCCGAAAACCGGTCAGAGAAGGGAAAAAGTGCGGGCGTGCGCCAGGCGCTCGAAACGGCACCTGGCAAAATCAGGGGAGACCCCGTTCCCGGCGCCGCTCAGCCACCCACCGGCAGGTGGAACAGATCGGCGTTGAGCCACAGATGGGTCAGGATGCTGGCGGCGTAGCCCAGCGCCACCACCGGCGTCCATTTGAGATGGGACATGAAGGTGTACATGCCCTTGGACTGCCCCATCAGCGCCACCCCAGCGGCCGAGCCGATGGACAGCAGCGAGCCGCCCACACCGGCGGTGAGGGTCACCAGCAGCCACTGGCCGTGACTCATGTCGGGCATCATGGTCAGCACCGCGAACATCACCGGAATGTTGTCCACGATGGAGGAAAGCACGCCGATGCTCACATTGGCCCAGGTGGCGCCCCACTGCTCGTAGAGCAGATGGGAGACGCTGTCCAGATAGCCGATGAAACCCAGACCGCCCACGGCCACGATCACGCCGAAGAAGAACAGCAGCGTGTCCCACTCCGCCCGGGCGATCTTGTTGAAGATGTCGAAGGTGACCGGATGCACCACCTCGGTGGTGGATCCATCGGTGCTGACGCACTCCACCACCTCCTTCTCGCCGGTCTTCTTGAGGTAGTAGCCGAAGAACATCAGAAACGACATGCCGGTCATCATGCCCAGCACAGGCGGCAGGCTCAGGTAGTTGTGGAAGGAGACCGCCATGGCGATGGTGACGAAGAACAGCGCCACCACGGTGAGCGCCCCGCGCTTGAGCTCGATCTTCTCATCCAGTTTCTTCGGGTTGGAACGGGGAATGGCCCAGTGCATGATGGCCGCCGGCACCACGAAATTGACCAGCGAGGGCACGAACAGATCGAAGAACTCGTTGAACTGCACCACGCCCTTCTGCCACACCATCAGGGTGGTGATGTCTCCGAAGGGACTGAAAGCGCCGCCGGCATTGGCCGCCACCACCAGATTGATGAACGCCAGCGCCACGAAGCGGGGCGAATCCTTGCCCACCGCCAGAATGACCGCCCCCATCAGCAGCGCCGTGGTCAGGTTGTCCGCCACAGGCGAGATGAAAAAGGCCAGAAAACCGGTGATCCAGAACAGCTGCCGGTAGGTGAACCCCTTCTGCACCAGCCAGCCGCGCAGGGCGTTGAACACATTGCGCTCGTCCATGGCGTTGATGTAGGTCATCGCCGCCAGCAGGAACAGAAACAGCTCGGCATACTCCAGAATGTTGTGGCGCAGCGCCTGCTCGGCCGCATGCCCCATGCCGTGCTGGTTGTAGACCCAGGCGATCAGCGCCCAGATCAGCCCCGCGGCCAGAATCACCGGCTTGGATTTTCGCAGGTGCAGCACCTCCTCCAGCATCACCACCAGATAGGCCACGGCGAAGATGATCAGGGCGGCATAGCCCACCCAGTGGTGGGTCAGGTCGATATGATGGCCGCTCATTTCCGCGGCAATGGCAGCAAAGGGCAGGCCCAGCACCAGCAGCAGGGCGAACAGATTGAGGAATCGGTGTTTCAGCAGCATGATCTTCAATAGCGTCCATTGTGATGATCGGGACATTTTAGCCGAGGGCACCCCCTACAGCCGCACAGAAAGGGCCAGTCCGCCCCAGCTGTCGATTTCCTCCCGCTCCAGCGACGGATAGCGCGCTGCGTGCAGCCGCCAGGCCAGTGCCCAGCGACCTCCGTCATAACCCACATTGACCATGGCCCGTGGCAGCCAGTCCACCTGCCGCAGTCCGGGCGCCGCCTCCACCAGCAGATTGTGCGGCATCCACGCCAGCTGCAGTCCCAGATCCACATGCCAGCCTCGCTCCGTCACCAGCGCCCGGCTGGCACTGCCACCCAGCACCTGATCAAAGGTGCACAGCGCCGCACCGCCCAGCCGCAGCAGCAGCGAGGCATTCACATAATGGGACAGGGTGCCCACCTCCGCCCCCACATGACCATTGAGCGCCCAGCCATTCCGACGTCCTCGCATCAGCGGCGCCGCCACGCCGAGCCCTGCGCCCCAGACAGGCTGATCTCCGAGCTGATGGCGCCATCCGGTGGGTATGTGGTTGCCCAGCAGACGATGGATCTGCTGCTGCGCCTCGCCAATGTGGGTGGACGGCCCCAACCAGCCCAGACGCAGACGCCCCTGCCACACATGACGGGCGTCCTCGGGTCGATGGAAAAGAATGGTGTCCCACAGCGCCACACCCGCATAGGGCAAGTCATTGACCGGCCGCTCCACGCGGGTGTTCCTGGGAGTGAAGGCCAGAAGCCGAAGCTGACCGGCGAGAAGACAGCGACCTTTTCCCGCCAGTGGCCCGGAACAGGACGTTTCGCTTCCAGCGATCCCCAGCTCCATGCCGCCGGTGTAGTGGCCATCCGAGCCGCTGACAATGTCATTTTCCAGATAGAGCCACGCCTGAGCAGCCTGCGCCAGTGCGCTCGAGCCGACGAGCAGCAGCGCCAGCAGCCCTCTAGTCCAGATCAATGTCATCAATGTCCGGCTGGGGCGGATGGCCATCGTAGAGGGCGTTCAGACGGCTCTGCAGAAACGCTTCCCGGGCGAAGATGTAGGGATCCGGCTGCTGCTGCACCTCCACCAGCAGCGGGGCAATGTCGGTGTAGTCGATGAAAATCTCCACCGCCCGGGTGCCAAGACGTCCGTACGCATCGGCATTGAGCAGCGTGTCATACACCGGATCATAGACCAGCCCCGCGCTGCGGCCGACCAGCTCACGGGTCGTGTAGGGGCCCAGCACCGGCAGCACCAGATAGGCCGACTGCCTCCACACGCCCCAGACATAGAGCGTCTGGCCCAGATCCTCCGGCTGGTAGTCCATGCCCGCCTCGCTGGCAATGTCCAGCAGACCGCCCAGTCCCAGCACCGTGTTGAGACCGAAGCGCATGGTGTCCGTGGCGAACTTTTCCACCTTGCCCTGGAGCAGATCATTGATCACCGTCCACGGCACCGTCAGGTTGGTGACCACATTGTGCAGGCCGGTGCGCAGCGGCGAAGGCAAAGCATGCCAGGCGTCCACCAGCGGCTGGCCGATGGTGTTGTGCAGTTCCAGATTGAACTGGAACATGCGCCGATTGAAATCCTCATAGGGATCGCTCGGGTCGAACGGCTCCACAGCCTGCTGCTGCGCCACAGGCAAGCCGAAGTCATCCTCCGCCCGGACCGGCAATGAAGCCAGCCACAGAGTCAGCAGCAGAGTAATCAGTCGCAAGGTTGCGTGCATGACAGTTCGATCTCCTTCAGACAGGCCTGCACCACATCCAGCGCCTTCAGGCGGGGGTAGCTCTGACGCCAGGCCAGCGCCACGGTGCGTTTTGGCACCGGACCTTCCAGCGGCCTGACAACGATGCCATCCATCGCCTTGGCCGCCGCCGTGCAGGGCAGAATGGTGATGCCCACCCCTGCGGCCACCATGTACATCAGCGTCTCCAGTGAGCTGCCTTCCAGCGTGCGCTGCATGCTGTGACGACCCGATTCCGCCAGAAAGGGATAGGCCTCCAGCACCTGATCACGGAAGCAGTGGCCACTGCCCAGAATCAGTACCGTCTCGCGGGCCAGATCCTCCTTGGTGATGCGTTTCGAACCCGCCAGCGGATGATCCTTGGCCAGTGCGGCTACGAAAGGTTCTTCATACAGCGGCAGCGTGCGAATGCCCTGTTCTGAAAACGGCAGTGCCAGAATGGCCATGTCCAGCAGGCCGGTGCTCAATTTCTGGGCAAGGTTGGCGGTGTAGTCTTCCTCCACCAGCAACGGCAGATAAGGGTGTGCCTCGTGCAGTCGACTGATGAAGGCTGGCAGCAGATAGGGACCGATGGTGTAGATGGCCCCCACGCGCAGCTCGGAGTGGAGGCTGTCCTGATCCGACTTGGCGATCTGGCGGATCTGATCGATGCGGCTGAGGATTTCCCGCGCCACTTCGATGATCCGCTCACCCGTCGGCGTGATGATGATCTCGTTCTTGCGCCGTTCGAACAGAGTCACGCCCAGTTCATCTTCCAGCTTCTTGATGGCCACGCTCAGAGTGGGCTGACTGATGTTGCAGTGCTGGGCCGCCCGTCGAAAGTGCCGGTGATCTGCCACGGCGACGATGTAGCGCAGTTCGTTCAGGGTCATGGTTGAATAGCTTTTCTTTATAGATTTCTTGTTTTGGTTTTGATTTACTCAGGCTATTTTACTGGACAACTTGTGTTTTTTACGGTTTTTCAATTGCTTAAGCTGTGGGTGATCATCGGGATAACCTCCGTGGCGGGCCTGTGGAGTCGCTGTGCATCAATGTGCATAACCTGTTGCCGCTTGACTAAAATGCCGGATGTCCCCGTTTCACACACGTTTATGCACAGGGTTGTTCATGACTGGCGAAGCATTCATCCGGCTCATCAGAGAACGGCGCACCGTCTATGATTTCAAGCCTGATCCGGTGCCCCGGCCGGTGCTGGAACAGGCGCTGGAAGCGGCCGTGTGGGCACCCAACCACGGGCTGAGCGAACCCTGGCGCTTCCATGTGCCCGGGATGAAAACCCGTGCGGTGCTGGCGCAGATCTACGCCCGCCTGCGGGCGGACAAGCGCTGTGAGCCGGACACGGATGCCTGGCGGCAGACCTACGAAAAGGCCCTGCAGCGTTTTCTGGCCGTGCCGGGCATGGTGCTGGTGGGTCAGCAGCTGGCTGAAGACCCGCTGCAGCGAGAGGAGGATGCAGCGGCCGTCGCCTGCGCCATTCAGAACTTTCAGCTGGCCATGTGGGCGCAGGAAGTGGGCGTGCAGTGGAGCACCGGCCCGGTCATCCGTGCGGTGGAAACCTATGAGCTGCTCGGCATCGAGCCGAAGAAAGAGAAACTGGTGGCGTTGCTCTACTACGGCTATCCTGCCTGTGTCGGTCGAAGCCGACGCAGCGACTGGCGAGAAAAAACCCGCTGGCTGGACTGATCAGAGCAGCAGCTCTTCCTCATCTGACGGGTTCGCCATTTCCTGACTGCGCAGGCTGCGGATGCTGCGCTTGAACAGAATCTTGTTCTGTACTGCCTCGGGCAGGTCGGTGAACAGAATCACCCCTTTTTCGATCAGCATCTCGATCAGGTCCTCCACCGCCCGGGCCATCTCCAGGTCCATGCGCTGCAGCGCTTCGTCCACCAGCGGCTGGTTTTCCGGTCGGGACAGCCAGGCGCGGATGGCCGGATCCTCAAGGCTGGCGATCTCATAGCCGGGTGTGGGCGAAAAGGAGAAATCCGCAAGCTCGCCCTGTTCGTTGCGCTTCACATACAGCATGGCTCACTCCTCCGCTTCGGTCAGCACCGGTCCCAGCAGTTTCACCAGATGATCATTCTCACTGTAGTCCACGGGACAGTCGATCACATGCACGCCCGGTGTGTTCAGCGCCGCTTCGAGGACAGGCGCCAGCTGTCCGGCGGCGTCGATACGCCAGCCACGGGCGCCGAAACTTTCCGCCAGCTTGACGAAATCCGGATTGTCGAAGGCGGTGTAGGCGCTGCGCCCGAACTGGCGCCGCTGCTTCCATTCGATCAGTCCGTAGCCGTGGTCGTTCCAGATGAGCACCACCAGATTGAGATTCAGGCGTACCGCCGTTTCCAGTTCCTGTACGTTCATCATGAAGCCCGCATCGCCGGTGACGGCCACCACTGGTCGGTCGGGATGCACCAGCGCGGCGGCGATGGCGCCCGGCAGGGCAATGCCCATGCTGGCAAAGCCGTTGGAAATGATGCAGGTGTTGGGCTGCTCGGCCCGGAACATGCGCGCCATCCACATCTTGTGGGCGCCCACGTCCACTACGGCAATGCCCTCCTTGGGAAATGCCGTGCGCAGATCCCAGATGATCTTCTGCGGCTTGAGCGGCCACGCATCGCTGTGACGCAGCCGTTGCGCCTCCTCGATCAATGCCTCGCGCAGATGGCTGTGCAGGTTGCTCTGTCGCGGAGGAATGCCCAGCTGGGCCAGACGCACCAGATTTCGGGCAATGTGGCCGGTCAGCTCCACTTCCGGCAGGTAGCTCTGATCCACTTCCGCCGAGGTGGTGTCAATGTGGATCAGCTTCAGCCGGTGGCCCGGGTTCCACAGATGGGGGTGGTATTCCACCATGTCGAAGCCGACGGTGATGACCAGATCCGCCTGGCTGAAGCCGCAGTTCTCGTAGTCGCCCGCCTGCAGGCCGGCGGTGCCCAGTGCCAGAGGATTGCCGAAGAAGGGCACCACCCCCTTGGCCATGAAGGTATTGACCACCGGAATGTTGAGGGTGCGCGACAGATCCAGCAGTGCCTGATGGGCGCCGGTGCGGATGACGCCGTTGCCGGCCAGAATGAGTGGTTTTTCCGCCGCGGCGATCAGCCGGGCCGCCTGTTGCAGGTGAGCGTCAGGGGCTTCCGGCAGCAGTTCGCGGCGAACCGGCAGGGGCGGACAGTCGGTCTGCTCTTCGGCAATGTTCTCGGGAAAGTCGATGAAGCAGGCGCCCGGCTTTTCCTGCTGCGCCTGCTTGAAGGCCTTGCGCACCACTTCGGGCACGGTTCCCGGTTCGAGAATCTGGGTGCTGTATTTGGTGATCGGCTTGAACAGGCTGACCAGATCCAGCACCTGATGGGATTCTTTGTGCATGCGCGTGGTGGCCGCCTGTCCGGCGATGGCCACGACCGGCGCCCGGTCCATGTTGGCATCGGCCACGCCGGTGACCAGATTGGTTGCGCCCGGCCCCAGTGTGGACAGGCAGACGCCGGCCCGGCCCATCAGACGGCCATAGACATCGGCCATGAAAGCCGCGCCCTGCTCATGACGTGTGGTGACAAAGCGGATGGGACTGTCCAGCAGGGCATCCATCAGGCGCAGGTTCTCCTCGCCCGGAATGCCGAAGATGACCTCCACCCCTTCGTGGACGAGACATTCGACCAGGCGGTGGGCGGCGGTCTTCAAGGGAAGGGACCTCAGCGCTGCACCAGCCAGTCCACCAGCTGCCACAGGCGCTCGCGGCCGCCGGCCATGCTCACATCAGTCAGCCAGGTGCCGTTGACCACCACAGCCGGTACGCCATCGATGCCGAAATCCTTGGTCAGCTTGGCCGCTTCCTTGACCTGGGCATCCACCTTGAAGGACTTGAACATGGCTTCATAGTCTTCCGGCTTGACGCCGAACTGGGTGTACCAGGCCGCCAGCTTCTCCACGGTGAACAGTTTCATGCGGTCCCGGTGCAGGGCGTCGAACAGCGCCTTGTGAGACTGTTCCAGAACGCCGAGGTTTTCAGCGGTGAAGAAGGCGCGGGCGAAGAAGATCCATGCCGGGCTGTTGAGCACCGCCGGCATGCGTCGGAAGGTGACATCCTTTGGCTTGCGTTTGAGCCACGCCTCAATGCTCGGTTCCAGATGCCAGCAGTGCGGACAGCCGTAGAAGAAGAATTCGGTGACCACCTTCTTTTCCGGATGGGGCACCGGCACCTTTTTATATTCCACATCCAGCATGTAGGGATCATCGGCCCATGCCCGCGATGTCAGGACGAGCGCGCCGGCGCCGGTCAGGGTAAGAAAGTGTCTGCGTTTCATCTGCAAGCCTCCTCAGAGCTGACCGTAGGAATGCAGGCCGGAGAGGAACATGTTCACGCCCAGGAACGCGAAGGTGGTCACCAGCAGACCTACCAGCGCCCACCAGGCCATAGGCCGGCCGCGCCAGCCCTTGCTCATGCGGATATGCAGCCAGGCGGCGTAGTTGAGCCAAACGATCAGCGCCCAGGTCTCCTTCGGGTCCCAGCTCCAGTAGCCGCCCCAGGCCTCCGCCGCCCACACTGCGCCGAGAATGGTGGCGATGGTGAAGAAGGCAAAACCGAAGGCGATGGCCTTGTACATGAGATCATCCATCACCTCCAGCGACGGCATGGCACGCACGAAGGCGCTCTCCGGATTGCGACGGGCCAGCGTGTCGGTGACCAGATAGGCCAGTCCCACCATGGCCGCCAGCGCAAAGGCGCCGTAGCCGAGGAAATTGGCCGGCACGTGCAGTTTCATCCAGTAGCTCTTCAGTGCCGGCACCAGCGGCTGAATGTGGTAGGCCTCACGGTCAAAGGTGTACCACAGCAGAAAGGCGACCGCAGCGGAGACTACCAGCATGACGAAGCCGCCCAGGGCGCGGGTGCGGTATTTCTGCTCGAAATAGAGATACACCAGTGCGGTGATGACGGAAAAGAGGATGAACACCTCATACAGGCTGCTGACCGGAATGTGGCCATAGTCCGGGTTGATCAGATAGGACTCGTACCAGCGCATCATCATGCCGGTCAGACCGAAGGTGGCACCTGTCCAGGTCATCCAGCTGGCGATTTTGCCGGCGTAGTCGGAGCGGATGAACAGGGCGAAGAAGTAGGTGACCGTGGCCAGCACGTAGAAGGCGCTCATCCACATGAAGGCGGACTGGCTGGAGAGCAGGTATTTGAGCAGGAACAGCTTTTCGTTCAGATCGTAGCTGTTGCCATGGCCGGCATACTGCCAGATACCCAGCAGGGTCGTGGCCGCCACCGCCAGCAGATAGGTGCGCAGGCTCGGCCAGAAATAGCCCAGCCAGATCACAGTCGGGACCATCCCCGCAAGGATGGCTTTCTCATAGCTGTCCATGAGAGTGTGGTAGTGGTTCCACGTGGCGATGGCGCCCAAGACAACCAGAAGGTTCCACACCCAGCCGAACCAGCCGGTGCTTTTCAGCCAGCTCTGCTGGCGCATGTCATTCATGTCGGTTTCCATGGTGTTCATTTTCCGGTCCTCTGCATAGCCCCAGTACAGCCTGCCTCCAGTAATCCGTCTGGCGCGGGTTCGCGCATCTGATAACCATTCTCATTTCAGGCCGGTCAGGCAGGTCCGTCCAGTGTATCCAAATTTTCACAGGTTGTGTATAAAGCATCAGGAAGATACCTGCCACCAGCAACAGGCTGCCCAGCCATATCAGTGGCTTGCCCGGGTAGCGGGCGACGATCAGTCCTGTCTCCAGCCGCTGTTCAAAGCGGGTCATCTGAAGCCACAGTGGCACTCGATGGGCGAACAAGGCATCGGCTGCCATGATGGCATCGTTGCGCCAGCGTGCATCCGCCGTCGGGTTGATGGCTTTAAGTGTGGTGTCGAGTTTATCCAAGAGTATGGATATATAAAATTTTTTTATGTTTTTACGATCGGTTTCTTCAATATTTTTTCTTACGAACCGGTCAATCTCGTCAAATCCTCCCAGCACGAACAGCTGGACCAGCAGACTGGTCTGATCATTTCCGCTGATGCCGGAAAGTCGGTTCAACCATGTCCAGAACGGACGGTCATCGCCCTTGTGAAGGGGAAGGGCAATGGTGCGGAAAGGTTCGGAAGGCGAGTGTCTGACACCCAACATGTGAAAAGATTGCCCGTGCCTGTTGGTACGTGGTCTGAGAAAGTTTTCCAGCCAGATCCTTCGGCCATCAGGCGCCGTCATCCGGTAGATCATGCGGGGACCGTGGTTGATGGTTTCCCCTCCGGCACGATGTATGACCGTATGCAGTTGAAAATCCAGCAGCGTCAGGGTCCAGTTTTGGCCACCCAGCAGCACATTGATAGATTCACCCACACGCAGATGGGAGTTTTTCAGCATGAGCCCGCCAGGCTGACGAGCGGTGAACCAGACTTGTGATCCGCCATCATCGAAGCTGGACTGATAGAGGGTGTATCCATGCCACTGTAGAGGCTTGTTGACCGATATTTCCGACCGGGTCAGTGGAACGCCCTCGGGGCTGAACAGGGTGACGAGGGTGGTATAGCCCTTGGGCATGCCGTTTGCGTAGTAGTCGATATGGAAATCATCCACTGCGATGACGAACGGCAGCAAGTGAATCAGGTAGCCTGAAGGGGTAGCGAGCCAGACCCGGTCGCTTTTCTCTCCCGGTCTGAGGGAGAGGTTTGCCCGAAACGCCCCGCTGTCGGGCGGCAGGTACGAGTGTGGATCGGCCTTTTCGGGTGGTGTCTGAAAGGTTGTGGGCACGACCTGCCCCGTGAGCAGTTTAAGTCTGAGCAGTGGGTTGGTGTCGATCAATGCGCCCAGCAGAATCACCAGCAGCCCTCCGTGCAGGAGAAAGTAGCCCAGTCGGCGGTGCGAACCTTTTTGGGCAAACATGCTCACGCCCTTCTCATTCTCTGTTTCGAGAACCCGAAATCCACGGCTTTCAAGCCACATCTGCAAGGTCTGTCTGTCCATGAAGCAGGAAAACGGGCGGGCGTTTTCCGGCATGGCAGGCGCCTTGTCGACTCTGTGACGCTGGCGCAGCCATTGGGAAAAGTGTTCGGAGACGCACAGCGTCAGGCTGAAGACGAGAAACAGCAACAGCGTCGTAAACCAGCCGCTGGCATAGACGTCAAACACGCCGAGGCGGTTGAAGACGTCGGCCCAGAATGGGCCGAAGCGGATGACGTATTCGGTCGAAGGCAGTGACTGGGGCACCACCGTACCGATGACCGATGCAAGTGCCACCATGATCAGCAGGGTTACAGCCATGCGCATGGAGGTAACGGCATGCAGGAAATGGCCACTCATGAGGCAGAATCCAGATCATTCAAAAAAACTTTATCCCTTGAAGAATGCATAAGATCTTTTTATTTCATCTATTTTTAAACAATTTTGTATAGAACATAGTTTATGCAATAAATCCCAACCGTTGTCATGACCAATGCGAAAACAGGGAGCGCACGGACGCACATGAACAGGAAGAAATGGCTCATATACGGTCTGGGCGGTTTTCTCGCCGGCGTGGGTGCACTGGCCACGGTCAATCTGGTGACGGCCAAGACCAATGAGACGGAATTCTGCATCTCCTGCCACAGCATGCAGATCAATTTCGAGGAATACAAGGAGAGCGTGCACTACCGGAATGCCTCGGGTGTACGCGCCACCTGTGCAGACTGCCATGTTCCAAAAGAGTTCTTCCCCAAGATGAAGGCCAAGATCCTGGCGGTCAAGGACGTCTATCACGAGTTTTTAGGTGATTTCGCCGTACCTGATGAGGTGAAGAACGATCCAGAAGCCTATCGGGAACATTACGAGAAATACCGCTGGCGCATGGCGCAGGCCGTCTGGGCCAAGATGAAGGCGTCCGATTCGGCCACCTGTCGCAGCTGCCACAACTTCGAGGCGATGGATTTCGATGAGCAGTCCCGCACCGCGCGGAGAAAGCACCCTGTGGCCATGGAAAAGGGCAAAACCTGCATAGACTGCCACAAGGGCATTGCCCATGAGGAGCCGGAAGAACCCGACGGTGAGGATGCCGTGGCATTGTCCAACCACTGACTGGATTTCCGCCAGATGGCGGAAAACCGTCGCATATGATGCGGCGGCAACATGCAGAGCTCAACGAGAGGAGAAAAAGCATGGTGAAACTCAAGAGACTGACCCTGCCGGTGATGCTGACGGTGGGTGTGATGGGCGCAGGCAGTGCGCTGGCCGGTGGTGTGGACCGCGCGGCCATTCTGGCGAATACCTGTGCGGGCTGTCACGGGCCTGACGGGGTGAGCACCGGCCCGGCCACACCCAGCATTGCCGGCCTTCCCGAAGAGTATTTCATCGATGTGATGAAAATGTTTCAGGAAGGCGAGCGCCGTAACACCATCATGGGGCGAATTGCCAAGGGTTACACCGATGAGGAGATCGAACTGATGGCGAAGTATTTCGCCAAATTGCCCCACAGACCGGCTGCGCAGAAGTTCGATCCGGTCAAGGCGAAATATGGCAAGAAGCTGCACGAAAAATACTGTGAGAAGTGTCATGAGGAAGGTGGCCGAGTTGCGGATTCTAGCGGGCCGCTGGCTGGTCAGTGGAAACCCTACCTCCAGTTCACGCTGGATGATTTCATCAATGGCCACAGCGAAGTGGACAAGAAGATGAAGAAGAAGCTCAGCAAGCTGATCAGGAAAGAAGGCATGGATGGCGTCAGAGCCGTGCTCGAATACTATGCCAGTGAGCAGAAATAAAGAGGAGGAAGGAGCATGAACATGAATCGTCGCGGCTTTATCAAAACAAGCATCGCCGGTGCCGTGGGTGCAGCGCTCTACGGTTCCCATGCGCTGGCGGCTCACCATGGCGGCAAGAAGCGTGTGGTGGTGGTCGGAGGCGGTATCGGTGGTGCCACCACGGCCAAATACATCAAGAAGTATGACCCGTCCATCGATGTCACTCTGATCGAGCCCAACCCCCACTACTACACCTGTTTCATGAGCAACGAGGTACTCGGCGGCCATCGTCAGATGGATTCCATCCGCTTCGATTATGAGGGGCTGAAGAAAAAGGGCATTCGCGTAGTTCAGGATACGGTCACTGACATTGATGCTGCCGGACAGATAGTCAGAACCGCTTCCGGCAAGACCTATCAGTATGACCGCTGCGTCGTTTCGCCCGGTGTGGATTTCAAGTATGAGGCTATTCCCGGTTACAGCAAGGCAGTGGCTGAAAGCAGCATTCCCCATGCTTGGAAGGCAGGTCCTCAGACGGAAATGCTGCGCAAGCAACTGGAAGCCATGCCCGATGGAGGCACCTTCGTGATGGTGCCGCCGCCCAATCCGTTCCGCTGTCCCCCGGGGCCGTACGAGCGGGTGTCGCAGATTGCCTCCTATTTCAAGGAGCACAAGCCCAACTGCAAGATCGTCATTCTGGATCCGAAGAACAAGTTCTCCAAGTTCGGCCTGTTCATGGACGGCTGGAAGCGCCACTATGGCTACGGCACCGACAAGAGCATGATCACCTGGATTCCGGCGGATAAGGGTGGCAAGGTCATCAAGATTGATCCAGACACCAAGACCGTTCATGCTGAGGCTGGCACTTTCAAGGCGGATGTGCTCAACATCATTCCACCACAGAAGGCAGGCGCCATCGCCTTCAAGACAGGTTTGACCAAAGGAGACTGGTGTCCGGTCGATCACATGACCTTCGAGTCCACCCTGAAGAAGAACATTCATGTGGTGGGCGATTCCTCAATCGCCTCGCCGCTGCCCAAGTCCGGCTATGCGGCCAACTCCGAGGCGAAGATCTGTGCGGCGGCCATCGTCTCCCTGCTCAATGGTAAGAAGATGCCGGAGCCCAGCTGGGTCAACACCTGCTACTCCATCATCGCGCCAGGCGATGGCATTTCCGTGGCCATGGTCTATGCCTATGAGAACGGCAAGATCATCAAGGTGAAGGGATCAGGTGGCCTGACCGGCAAGTACGACCCGGAACTGCGCAAACGTGAGGAGATGTACGCTCACTCCTGGTTCAACAACATTACGGCGGATGTCTTCGGCTGACGGGAAACATTCCTCCGAAGCAGGTTGCCGCGGCCTTCGTGCCGCGGTTTTTTATTTCGGCTTCAGCCTGCCTGTTCGGGCTGCCCTTCCCTTTCGCACAGAGATTTCAGCTGATCCCGCAGGCGGGAGAAGGTGCGCGCCATTTCGGGCGTGTTCTTGCCATCCCGTGCAGCGATGATCACGCGTCTGTCATCCGGCTGAATCAGCACCCACACACGCTGGTAACGCAGGTAGAACATGAGAAACACGCCCAGCGTCAGCATCAGGCTGCCGAAATAGACGATGTCCTTGCCCGGCGATTTGGTCACCTGAATGCCAGAGGCCTGAATCTGTCGGAAGCTTTCCAGCTGCAGGAACAGTTGCGGGCCATAGGCCGGCAGGCTGTTGATGGCTACGATGGCATCCTCGAACCACTGTTTGTCGAAATCGGTCAGATCCTTGCGGCTTTGGATACGACCCTGTGCCTTGAGCATTTCCACATACAGCGTCTGCAGGGCACTGGACAGCTGCCCCAGATAGAACTCGCGCGCCTGCTTGCGTTCCTTTTCCGGTACGTTCTTGGCGATGAAATCGTCGATACCCCTGAACCCGGCGGTGCGGAACAGCTGCAGCAGGTTCTGCCACAGCTGGATCTGCATGGCCTGCTCACGGATGGACAGATCCTTGAAAGCCGGGTTGTTGCGCACGAAACCGGCCAGCAGCTTCAGCCGCGCCTTGTCGTTATTGAGCAGTTGCAGAAAGTCGAAGAAGCGCTTCAGGCTGCGTTTGTCGTCCGCCGGAATGAACAGGTAGCGATAGGGTTCGGCCACCGACTTGCGCACGCCGCTGATGAAAAACCAGCGCCCCTGCTGTCTGTTGGGCTGCATGTAGGTCTCATACTCCCAGGCGATACCCTGGTCGTTGCGCACCTTGTAGACGATCTTCGGCCCGTTGTTGTGGGTCTTCTTGCCCGTCTTCTTCTGCTCTTCCGGCTCTGCGGGCACGATGTTGAACAGCTTGAAGTCGTCAAACTCCAGTCGCCATCTGCCGCGACTGGTTTCCAGCACTTCCGTTCGATTGACGGCGGTGTCCAGCTCCACCGGCTTCATGGTGTGGGCAAACAGCGGCCAGACCTTGACCTTCAGCAGGCTGCCGCCGTCGGAGAAGGAGGACTGGTAGATGGCGATGTTGCCATAGATGAGCGGGTGGTTGACGGAGATGGTCTTTTCGATCTTCTCGCCGGTCTGCTTGTCGATCAGCACCAGATCGGTGTTGAACGACTTGGGCATGCCGGTGTCGTAGTAGTCGATGCGGAAGTCCTTGACCGCCAGGGTGAACGGCAGCTTCTGCACGAAATAGCCCCGGTCGTAGGGCAGGAAGATGAAATCCGCCTTCTTGCCTTCCGGAATGGTGACCGAACCGCGGAAGGAAATGTTGTCCGGTGGCAGAATGGCTCTGGGATTGACCTCGTTGAGGTTGACATTGCGGGTTTCCGGCTCTGCCTCGCCGGTGAGCACCCGGTACTTGAGCATCAGGTTGGAGTCCACCACCGCGCCGGCGAGAATGACGATGATGCCCACATGGGTGAGGAAATAGCCCAGCCTGTTCCACTGGCCCTTTCTGGCGGTTATCAGCGTGCCGTCATCGCGGTCATGGGTCCGGGTGCGGAAGCCCTGCTGATGCAGCATGGCGATGACAGTCTTCGCCCGCGGCGTCTGAGTGCACTGAAGCGTGTCATGATTGGGCTGATGTTGCAGGGCATGGGCGGAGAGCCTTTCAGCCCAGCTGCGCATCTCCCTGACAAAGACTGGCACATGACGTACCACGCACACGCTGGTGGAGAGGATCAGAAACAGAATGACGATGACAAACCAGGCGGTGCTGTAGATGTTGAAGATGCCCAGCTTGTCGAATACTTCCGCCCAGAAGGGGCCGAACTTGATTACGTAATCCGGAAAGGCCTCGCCCTGTTTGACCACCGTGCCGATGACCGAGGCGATGGCCAGCATCACCAGCAGGGTGACGGCCAGGTTCATCGAACCGAGAAAGTCATAGAAGACGCGCCAGCGGGAAATTCTCTGCATAATGATGTGTTCAGCCGGTTGAATGAACGGTCAAGTATAGGGGAGCCGGGGCGGTGACGCAAAATTGCCAGGCTTCTCTTGCCCGAAGCAAATCCTTTTGATTGAAAAGGTTTGAGCCATGCAGCATCCGCTCTACCAGAAGGCCCGTTTTCTCAAGAGCGCGCCCACCCTCCATCAGGCGCCGCCGGACGAAGGGTGGGAAGTGGCCTTTGCCGGCCGGTCCAATGCGGGCAAGTCCAGCGCGCTCAACGCCATCACTTCGCAGAAATCCCTGGCGCGGGTGTCCAAGACGCCGGGGCGCACGCAGCTGATCAATTTCTTCGATCTGGATGGTGAACGCCGGCTGGTGGATCTGCCCGGCTACGGGTTCGCGAAGGTGGGCGAGGCCATGCGGCGGGAATGGGAGCGGCACCTGAGCGAATACATCGCCGAGCGCCAGTGCCTGAAAGGGCTGGTGGTACTGATGGACATCCGCCATCCGCTGACCGAGGTGGACCGGCTCATGCTGGACTGGACTTCGGACATGCAGCTGCCGGTGCATGTGGTGCTCACCAAGGCGGACAAGCTTAAGAAGGGGCCGGCCAAGTCCACGCTGCTCAAGGTGCGTCGGGAACTGGCGGAGCAGTGGCCCCATGCCACGGCGCAGACCTTCTCGGCGTTGAAGAAGACCGGCCTGCCGGAACTGTGGCAGAAGCTGGACGATTGGTTTGACTATTCCCCCTGAACGGTGACCACCACCTTGCGACGGAAGCGGCCGGTGCGGTGTTCGTAGAGAAAGATGCCCTGCCAGGTGCCCAGATTGAGCCGTCCGCTGGTGACTGGCACCATCAGGCTGGTTTCGGTCAGCAGGGTGCGGATGTGACCACTCATGTCATCATCCCCCTCGTAGTTGTGTTCATAGTTGGGATCGCCGTCGAGGACATTTTTCCGCATCCAGTACTCAATATCCCGGCGCACGGAGGGGTCGGCGTTTTCGGTGATGATCAGCGAGGCGGAGGTGTGCTGGATGAACAGATGGCACAGGCCGGTGGTCACACCGCTTTGCGCCACGGCGCGGCAGATTTCTTCGGTGATGTTGAAGGTGCCCCGGCGCGGGCTGTCGAAGGTCAGGGTGGTCTGCCAGGTTTTCATGGATCGTCCTCCTTTACAGTTGTGTCGGACTGAAACCTGCTCGCTCATGGTTCCGCCATCAAGTGGCTGTAAGGCTTGAAGCGGGCGCGGCGCAAACTCCCTGCGGTCAGAAGACATGCGCCGTGCTGATCCGCTTCTGATGCCAACAGCCACTAGGATAGCTCCACAAATCGCTGCGCGGATTCAGACCGACCGGACATGGAATGACGGATTTTAGAACATGATTGAACAGGGCATTATTCTTGCCGGGGGCGCGGGGCGGCGTATGGGCGGCGTGTTCAAGGGCGCGCTGCCCTGGCGGGGGCGGCCCCTGCTGCATCAGGTGGCCGACCGTCTGGCGCCTCAGGTGCGGCAGCTGGCGGTCAACGCTAATGAGGATCATCCGCTGCTGGCAGACTTCGAAGTATTTGCCGATCCGCCCGCATGTCGCAATGTGGGTCCGCTGGGGGGCGTGCTGAGCGCCATGCGTCGTTTTCCGGGCCGCTGGCTGCTGCTGGCGCCGGTGGACATGCCCGACTTTCCGCTGGACATGGGTGAGCGCCTGCGGGTAGCCTTGCGGCCGGAAGATCGATACGCCTGTCTGCAGGGCCCCCGGCGTGACTATCCGCTGCTGGCGCTGGCCCACACTTCGCTGGCCGATGAACTGGAGGCGTATCTTGCCGGTGGTCAGCGCCGGGTGATGGACTGGCTTGTTCGCATTGATGCCCGCAGGGTGGAAATTGACCACGATCTGACCAACTGCAACCGGCCGGAGGCGCTGACATGAGGGGACTGCTGTGGGGCCGTGCCTTCCAGTCTCTGTTCTGGACGGAGTTTCTCGCCGCTTTCAATGACAATCTGTTCAAGAACCTGCTGGTCATGTGGCTCACATTCTCCGTACCGGTGGCGCACCGCAGCGTGTGGGTCACCGCGGCGGCGGCGCTGTTCGTGCTGCCCTATGTGCTCTTTTCGCCACTGGCCGGTCAGCTGGCCGACCGCTATCCGCGCCATCTGCTCATCCGCATCACCCAGGGGGCGGAGATCGGCATCATGTTGCTGGCGGTGCTCGGGTTCTGGCTGGCTTCCGTGCCGATGCTGATGCTGGCGCTGTTTCTCATGGGCGCCCAGTCCACCCTGTTCGGGCCGGTCAAGTACAGCATTCTGCCGGAGCTGTTCCGGGGCGAGGCGCTGGTGGCGGTCAACAGCTGGTGGAGTGGCTCAACTTTCGTGGCCATCGTGCTGGGCACGCTGGCGGGCACAGGGGGTTGGTTGCTGGGGGGAGAGGTGTGGGGCCTGATGAGCGCGGCGCTGGTCACCAGCGTGCTGGGCTTTGTGGCCACGCTGTGGATTCCCCCGGTTCCGGCGGCGGCGCCCCGACTCAGGCTGACCTTCAACATCATCCGGGCGCTGTGGCAGACACTGCGTGAGGCGCGTGCGCACCACGCCTGGAGTGTGATGCTGGCCATCAGTGGTTTCTGGATGATCGGTGCCATGATCCTCAGCCAGATACCGCTGATGGCCGAGCGTCTGGGCGCACCCCGCTACACCCTTTATCTGCTGC
>NZ_WFYD01000126.1 GCF_015490265.1 Sulfurivirga sp.
CGCCCGCATTCCCCAGATCGTCGAGCTCAATATCGGCCATGCCATCGTGGCCCACGCCGTCTTTGTCGGCTTTGCCGAGGCGGTGCGGGAGATGAAGCGCCTGATGGTGGAGGCGCGCACCCACGCCGCCCTTGGTGCCACGCCCTGAAACCTCTCCACAACGGGGGCTCCCCCGTTTTTGCCGAGTCCGCCGCTGCCGCGCAGGCGCCGTGCCGGAAAAATACCGGTTTTGCGGGGGATGTGGCATGTACGGTAAGCAATTGGTGCACTGAAAAAGAAAACGGCCCCATTAGGGGCCGTTTGCCGTGCCGTCTGGTCAGACCCGTTCAGGAGGCTGACTTTTCCGCCTTGTCTTCGGTAGTGGGGGTCGACTCCGGCGGCGCTTCAGAAGCTTCTGTCGATGCTGTGGGCTCGGCCCGGTCCGAGGTGTCGGCGGCGACAGGCTGCGCGGTGGCTGCAGAGGCTGCCGGAGCTTCCGCCTTTGTCTCGGTCACGTCGGCATTTTCAGCCTCTGTGGCGGTTGGTTGTGGCGCTTCACGCCCCTCATCCGCTTCGGCCCGTGCAGGCGTCTTTTGAGCGGCGGGTGTTTCGACCGCCTCGGCTGCCGGGCCGGGTGTCTGTGCGCTTTCCCCAGTATCAGCCGGAGGCTGCTCGGTCTGTGCAGGAGCGGGTGCTTCATGCCGTTGCGGTGCTTCACCGGCTTCATCCAGCGGCAGCATGGGCACCTGCACCTTCTTGGGTTCGGCGATGGGTTCGTTGTCGGCGGCGGCCTGTGCCATCACTTCTTCTACCGTGAGGGACTCGGCGCCCTGCGGGGCGCGGCGGCGACGCATGGCGTAGCGTCCCTGCCGCTGGTAGCTGCGGCGACTGTTTCGGCTGCGGGGCGCCTGTTCACCCGTGTCAGTACTGCCGTCCTGCACGGGCGCTTCTTCCGGCTGTGCCGTTTCGGTGGCAGGGCTGGCGGGCTCTGCAGGTTCCGGACGGGATGCGGGCTTCTCCTCCGCCGGGGCGGCGTTGTGGGCGGCTTCCTGCCGGTCAGCCTGCTGGGCGGGCGCGCCTCCCTCCCGGCCGGTGTCCCGCTGCTGGGCGGACTCGGTGGCCGGCTGCTGCGGCTGGCCGCCTTCGTTCTGATCGCCCTGAGGACGGCGGTCACGCTGCCCGTTGCGACGGCGGCGGCTGCCGCCCCGGCGACGACGGTTGCCATTGCGCCGGTTCTGGCTGGAACGGCGGCGCTGTGGCTTTTCTTCTTCCTTCTCCTCCTTTTCCGGCTCGGCGACAGGGCCGAACAGGGCCTTGAACAGGCGGGTGAGCAGACCGGGCTTTTCTGAAGCAGTGGCGGTCTTCTCCTGCTTGGGAGCCGGTGGCGGAGGCGGTTCGCTGGGCTGGATGTTGGAGACCACCGGCGCTTCCTTTTCCGTCTGGGTGGCGGTCTCTTCCCGCGGCTCCGGCAGGGCCACTTCCGGGGCGGTCTTCTGGGCGTAGCTGGCCGCCTTGATCTCCTCGTCGTTGTAGCGGATGCGCTCCATCAGGTAGTGGGGTGTTTCCAGATGCTCGTTGGGCACGATGAGCACATGCAGGTTGTAGCGCTGTTCGATGGCGGTCAGCTGCGGGCGCTTTTCGTTGAGCAGGAAGGTGGCCACGTCCACCGGCAGCTGCACGGTGACCCGCTTGGTGTTCTCCTTCATGGCCTCTTCTTCCAGCAGGCGCAGGATGGACAGCCCCATGGACTCCACGCCGCGGATGACGCCGACGCCATGGCAGCGCGGGCAGACGATCTGGGTGGACTCCTCAATGGAGGGACGCAGCCGCTGGCGGGACATTTCCAGCAGGCCGAAGCGGGAGATGCGGCCGATCTGTACCCGGGCGCGGTCGGGCTTGACCGCTTCGCGCAGGGCGTTTTCCACCTCGCGCTGGTGCTTGTTGGAGTGCATGTCGATGAAGTCGATGACGATCAGCCCGCCCAGATCGCGCAGGCGCAGCTGACGGGCGATTTCAGCGGCCGCTTCCATGTTGGTGTTGAAGGCGGTCTCCTCAATGTCGCCGCCCTTGGTGGCGCGGGAGGAGTTGATGTCGATGGCGGTGAGCGCCTCGGTCATGTCGATGACGATGACACCGCCGGAGGGCAGGGTGACCTCCCGCTGGAAGGCGGTCTCGATCTGGGACTCGATCTGGAAGCGGGTGAACAGGGGAATCTTGTCCTGATAGGGTTTGATGCGGCCCACGAACTGGGGCATCACATGCTGGACGAACTCCCGCGCCCGGTGGAAGGCTTCCATGTCATCAATGAGCACCTCGCCGATGTCCTGCCGCAGGTGGTCGCGGATGGCGCGGGTGATGATGTCGGATTCCTGATAGATGAGAAAGGGCGCCGGCTTGCTGTCAGCCGCCTGTTTGATGGCATCCCACAGCTGCACCAGATAGTCCACGTTCCACTGCAGTTCCTCGGAGCTCTTGCCGATGCCGGCGGTGCGCACGATCAGCCCCATGCCTTCCGGCACGTCCACGCCGGCCAGGGCTTCGCGCAGTTCGGCCCGATCCTCGCCCTCGATGCGGCGGGAGATGCCGCCGGCGCGGGGGTTGTTGGGCATCATGACCACATAGGGGCCGGCGAGGGTGATCTGGGTGGTCAGCGCAGCACCCTTGTTGCCGCGCTCCTCCTTCTGCACCTGGACGATGAGCTCCTGACCCTCCTTGAGCACGTCGCTGATGGAGAGGCCATGCTCGCGCCGGCCGTTGGGGAAGAGCTCCTCGGCCACTTCCTTGAAGGGCAGAAAGCCGTGGCGCTCGGCACCGTAATCGACGAAGGCGGCTTCCAGACTGGGTTCGATGCGGGTGACCTTGCCCTTGTAGATGTTGGCCTTCTTCTGCTGGTGACCGGGCGTTTCGATATCCAGATCGTAGAGCTTCTGGCCATCGACCAGCGCAACCCGGACCTCTTCCGGCTGCGTGGCGTTGATGAGCATTCTTTTCATGATTGCGTTGTCCTTGCTACAGGTTGCTGGAACGCAGCAAACCGTGCGGACATGCATGCCGGGCGGGGGACTTCAGGGCACAGAAGCGCGACAGGAGATCAGCAATGCAGGCACGGCCGCACGCCCCGGCAACGTGATGCTGCCGGGCCGGGCGGCGCCAGAGATGTCGTTGTAAGCGGTTGGCCTGTCAACAAAACCGTGTCCTGTTAGTCTGATCGGCCCGTCACAGTGACTCGGATCGGGCCGGCGCGAAATTCTGTGTTCAAGTCGGCGTTGCCAGCCAGCGTCTTATCCCGTTTCGGGCGCGCTGGCGAATCGTC
>NZ_WFYD01000127.1 GCF_015490265.1 Sulfurivirga sp.
GGCTGGTGCAGAAGCTCTACCAGGTGGAGTGACAGCCGGCACGGCCACTTTTACGGCCGGTCAGGCCGCTTTCCGCCTGAATTTCCAGCGCGCGCCGGCGCGGGCAAAACGCCGTCCTGCAAAAATGGGGGAGACCCCGTCCTCCCGGCACGAAAAGCACCGAAAACCGCGCGGACACCCCGCTTCGGAACATTTTCAGGCCGGGTGGACAGAAAAAAAAGCGGCGCAAAGACGCCGCCGGAGAACGAGCCCGCAAAAACGGGGGAGACCCCGTCCTCACTCCTTGGCGAAGCGGGCCATGTGCCGGTCGAGCCAGATGACCCGGTTGGCATAGGCCTGCAGGTCGGGCGAGACGCTGTCGGAAAAGCCGGCCAGCCATACTTCCTTGTGCTGCACCTCGCGGGCGAAGGCGATGGCGTCCTCGAAGTCGCCGTCACCGGTGGAGAGCACCAGCCGGTCATACTGGTCCTGCGCCGCCAGCCGCACGATGAGCGTGGCGATGCCCACATCCACTCCCTTCTGCACCGTGCGGTCGAAGGTATGGCCACAACTGGGGCAGGTCACCTGCATGGATTTGAGCGCGTAGAGTTTCACCCGCATCTGCGGCCCGTAGGGCGGCGCCTTCTTCAGCCAGCTGTGAAAATGATCCTGCGCCTCGGAAGGCGGGTTGGGCGTGGAGTTGAGATAGTAGGCGTCATAGAAAGGGGCGCCGCTCTCCTCCTCGAGAAAGCGGCGCAGCCTGAGGTAGTCGAAACGGCCGGGCGCCGCCTTCATCAGATAGCTGCCGTCCACGATCCAGATGACGCGCATGTCACTCATGGCGGCTCGCCTCCGGCGGCAGCCCCTCGGTGTCCCGGCGCCAGACCACCTCGCCCTCCACGATCACCGCGTCATTGGCGGCACCCCGGGCACGCGCAGTGCGCAGCCAGCGCGCCGCCAGCCGGTGGCGCACGCCCGGCAGCAGCAGCGCCAGCCCCAGCGCGTCGGTGATGAAGCCGGGAATCAGCAGCAGCATGCCGCCCAGCAGGATGAGCGCCCCTTCCAGCATGGCCTGCTCCGGCACCATGCCCTGCGCCAGCTGCACCTGCAGCCGCTGAAGCGTCATCAACCCCTGCTGACGCATCAGCCAGGCGCCCACCAGCGCGGTGAGAAGCACCAGCGCGATGGTGGGCAGCGCACCGATCACACTGCCCACCTGAATGAGAAAGAACAGCTCCACAGCCGGCACCAGCAGCAGAGCGAGAAAAATCCAGCGGAACATGATCACTCCTTGACAGGGCGCAGGGCGCCAGTTGAAGTCCCTGTCATTGTAATGTTTTTGCGCCAGCGGCGGCGCGGGCATTAGAATGAACGTTCGTTCCAATGGAGATTGACGCATGCGCGCACTTCTGCTCACCCTGCTGCTGGCCGTTGCCGACGCCACCCACGCTGAAACGCCCCGCTGGTATGTGGTGCTGTTCACCGTAGACGGCTGCCACTTCTGCGAGATGATGCGCGAGCGGGTCATCAAGCCCATGATCGCCACCGGCGATCTGCCACCGCAGCAGTTCTACGAGATCAACATGACCGACAAGGGGGAATGGTTCTACTTCGACCCCATGGACGCCTACCTGCAGAAACGGGACCTGTACAGGAAATATGACCTGGGCCTGTTCCCCACCACGGTCATCCTCAACGGCCGGGCGGAACTGATCAGCCCGAAGCTGGTGGGCATCACCACGCCGGAAAAATTCCAGCGCCAGCTTACCGACGCCCTGCAAAAGCTGGAAGCTGCGCCATGAGCCTGACGCCCTTCGCCGATCAGGACGCCACCGGTCGGCGGGTGCTGAGCGCCGCGCTGCGGCTGTTCGTGGAAAAGGGCTACTTCAACACCAGCGTGGCGGACATCGTGCGCGCCTCCGGGGTCAGCACCGGCGCCATCTACCACCGTTTCGGCGACAAGCAGCATCTGGCCGAAACACTGCTGGACAGTCTGATGCGCGGCATCGAAAACCAGTTCGCCACCCTGCTGACCGGCGACAGCGACCCGCTGACGCGCATCCGCGCGCTCATTCGCCTCATGCTGCAACAGGCGGAGGCGGACCCGCAGATGGTCACCTTCATCCTCTACGCCCGCCATCGGGAATTCCTGCCGGAGCACCCGCCCATCTGCGCCCTGCGCCCGTTCGAACTGATGCGCGATCTGGTCACCGAGGCGCAACGGGCGAGCCTGCTGCCTGATCTGGACCCGCTGGTGCTGAGCGCACAGGTGTTCGGCCCCACCCTGCGGCTGATTCAGGCGCGCATCGACGGCGTGCTGCCCCGGCCCCTGCCCGACTATGAGGCCGATCTGCTGCGGGCGCTGGACTATCTGATGCAAGAGGGAGACAGGAACCATGCTGCAGCTGCGATGGCGTGACCATGACTGGCGCCACTGGGCGCTAACCGACCTGCTGCTGGCCTGGGCGCTTGTCGGCGGCGAGCCCCATGCCCTGTGGCTGGCCATCGCCCTCAACCTGATCGAAACCGCCCGTTGCCTGTGGCAGACGCGCGACCCGTGGGCCTTTCCCGCACAGGTGCGCTGGCACTACACACTCATGCTCATCGCCGGGCTGTGGCCGCCGCTGCAATGGATTCTGTGGCTGCAGCTTCTCGGCACCACCGCCATGGTGCTGTTCAACTACTGCCCGCTGGCGCGCCTGCTGGTGCTGCTCTATCCGTTCAACCGCTCGGAGCCCTTTTCCGCCGCGCTGGTGCGCCGGGTGATACTCACACCACCGGTCAAGGGCTCCATTCGGCAAACAGACAC
>NZ_WFYD01000128.1 GCF_015490265.1 Sulfurivirga sp.
CCAGCGGGCGGTGCTGTCATAGCCGGCCGAGGCGCTGGCGGCGATGCGGCGCTCGCGCACCAGCTCCCGGCTCAGACGGCTGGAGGCATCCCCCGACAGAATGGCCGAGGCCAGCTCAAGCGCCCAGGCTTCCTTTCTGTTTTCCGCCGTCGCCAGCGTGGGCACATGAAAGCCCATCAGCAGCGTAGGCACTTCCACCGCCGCCTTCAGGGTGATGCGCCGCTCGCCCTGCTGGGCGATCTCCTTCTGGGGTTTGGGCGGGATGATCTTTTCCGGCTTGAGCTTGCCGTAAGTCTTGCGTGCAAGCTTCATCACCTCTTCCGGCGTCACGTCGCCCACCACCACCAGAATGGCGTTGTTGGGCGCATACCAGCGCCGATACCACGCCTTGAGATCATCCAGCGTGTAATGCTGAATGTCCGTCATCCAGCCGATGACCGGATGGTGCGGCGGGCTGTTGACGAAGGCGGCGGCGTTGAACTGTTCGCTCAGCCGCGCCTCAGGGTTGTCCTCCACCCGCCAGCGGCGCTCCTCGGCCACCACCTTGCGCTCCTTCTGGAATTCATCCTCCCTGAGCTTCAGGTGACGCATGCGGTCGGCTTCCAGCGCCATCACCTCCGCCAGATGCTGCCGGCCCACGATCTGGAAGTAGGCGGTGTAATCCCGGCTGGTGAAGGCGTTCTCCCGCCCGCCCATGCGCGAGACGCGGCGGGAGAATTCGCCCGGCGCCAGCCGGTCGGTGCCCTTGAACATCATGTGCTCCAGCATGTGGGAGATGCCGGTCAGCCCATTGGGTTCGAAGTTGCCGCCCACCCGGTACCACACCATGTGGGCCACCACCGGTGCGCGGTGGTCCTCCTTCACCAGCACCGTCATGCCGTTGTCCAGCCGGCCCTGAAACAGCGCCGCCTGCGCTGGCAGCGCGCACACGAGCGCCAGCATTGCAATCCATCTCATCGCCTGATCTCCGCAGTCAAAACGGCCCTTATAATAAATCCAATTCAAGTCAACGGAATAGAGACCCATGTTCGGCCTGTTCAAAAAGAAGAAAAAACCCGCAGACCAGAAACCCGCGCCGGAAACGGCCGAAAGCGCCGCGTCCTCCGAGACGGACAGCCCGGTCAAACCCGCCACACCCGAACCTTCCACCCCGGCTGACGCAGACATTCCGCAGCAGACGGCGGAAGAAGCGGCCACCGCCGAGCAGCAGGCGGCACCGTCCGCAGACGAAACCGACGAAGCATCGCCCGCAGAAGGAGCGTCAGCCGAACCGGCCTCCCCTCCCGCCGAGCGCAGCAAGCCGAGCCTGTTCGCCCGGCTGAAGGCGCGGCTGAGCAAGACCCGCCACGGCCTGACCGACGCCATCGCCAGCCTGATCGCCGGGCGCAGGCAGATCGACGACGAGCTGCTGGAGGAGCTGGAGATGATCCTGCTCTCCGCCGACGTGGGCGTGGAGGCGACCGACCGCATCATCGCCAGCCTGACCGAACAGGTCTCCCGCCGCGAGCTGAAAGACCCGCAGGTGCTCATGAGCGCCCTGCGCCGCCAACTGCTAGAGATGCTCGAACCGGTCAGCCAGCCGCTGGAGATCGACCCGCAGCGCAAGCCCTTCGTCATTCTCATGGTGGGCGTCAACGGTGTGGGCAAGACCACCACCATCGGCAAGCTGGCGCGTCGCTTCAAGGACGAAGGTCGGTCCGTCATGCTGGCGGCGGGCGACACCTTCCGCGCCGCGGCGGTGGAGCAGCTGCAGACCTGGGGCGAGCGCAACGGCGTGCCCGTGGTGGCGCAGAAGACCGGCGCCGACAGCGCCGCGGTCATCTATGACGCCCTGCAGTCGGCCCAGGCCCGCGGCGTGGACGTGCTCATCGCCGACACCGCCGGACGCCTGCACACCCAGTCCAACCTGATGGAGGAGCTGAAGAAGATCAAGCGGGTCATGGCGCGGCTGGACGAGAGCGCACCCCACGAGATCATGCTGGTGGTGGATGCCGCCACCGGCCAGAACGCCCTGAAGCAGGCGGAGATCTTCCATGAGGCGGTGGGCCTGACCGGCATCACGCTCACCAAACTGGACGGCACCGCCAAGGGCGGCGTGGTGGTGGCGCTGGCGGAACGTTTCGGCGTGCCCATCCGTTTCATCGGCGTGGGCGAGAGCGCCGAGGACCTGCAGCCTTTCGATGCCGAGGCCTTCGTGGACGCCCTGTTCGCCCGGGACGAAAAATGAGACTGTTTCGCCCCATGTCATCAAAATGCCTGACTAAAATGGCACTCTGACATTCTGACCAGCGGACAGAAGACTGACACCATGCGGCTGCCACACACGGACAATGCCGAGGCCATCTGGGCCTTCAAGAAAGGTTACCGCTTCGCCCGGCAGGGCAAGGCGCTGACCGACATGCCTCTGTCGATCCGCATCAACCGGGAACTGAAGCCCTTTTTCGAACAGGGCTACCAGCAGGCGCAGGAAGCGCTGGCAGCCGAAACCGGCCCGCGCCTGACGCCGCAGAAACGCCTGCTGTGGATCGCGCTGGCCATTCTGGCGGGCTTTGCCACCGCCAAGCTGATGATTGACGAAATGCGCCAGCAGGACAAGGCGCCTGCGCTGGCGCAATCCACATCCGTGCCCGCCCCAGCGCAGCCCGCCACCTCGAACCGGTCTGACGCGGCTTCACAACCTGCCGCCGCCGAAGACACGGCCAGGGCCACATCCACCGCCCTCACCGAAGGCGAAGCGGCGACGGCACCGCACCGGTCGCCCGAAGTTCATGCGGCAGCTTCCGTGCCCACAGACACCGAAAGCGCAATACCGGCGCCACCGACCGAACCGAACACCGCCGAAACACCCGGTGAGGCTGGAACAAGCACGACGCTCGCTGCGACCTCACCCAATGAAGCGCTGGCACTGATGCCGCCCGCCGCCGGTCGGACGAATACGGCCGACACCGTGCCTACCGGGCAGGTCACCGCGCCCACGAAAATGTCGACCGCTTCCCACAGTGGTGCGCCGGTGGATGCCACCGTGGACCAGCCGGGGCTGGCTCTGCTCGATAGCGAGGCCCGCGCCAAGCTGCACGCGCAGGATGCCGATACCGCACCCCTGCTGCCGCCGCTGGCCGATTCACCTATTCACATCACTCGTGCCGTGCTGGCGGTGGGCGTGCGGGACAGGGAGCCGGTGGGCGAACTGCAGGAGGTGGTGCCCAAGTCGATCCGGCGGGTCTATTTCTTCACCGAAGTGAAAGGCGCCAAGGGTCATACGCTCATCCACCGCTGGCGCTACGGCAACCGGGTCATGGCGGAAGTGCGCCTGCCCATCCGGTCCGACGACTATCGCACCTGGTCCAGCAAGCGTCTGTCCGCCGGCTGGGCCGGGCGCTGGTGGGTCGAGGTGGTGGATGAGGATGGACAGGTGATCGCCAGAAAGGGGTTCCGCTATGTGCGTTAGACGAACGCTTCGGCGCCGCGGGCTGCTGGCGCTGGTCATCACCCTGCTGCTGGCCGGCTGCAGCACCTCGCCGGTCTACAGCCCCAATCGCCCGCCTGAACATGTGGCCGGGGACGCCTGCAAGCTCAACCGCTATGACCGCACCTTCCTCGATGCCGCCCGCAAGGCGGAGCGGCGCTGGGGCGTGCCGGCACACGTGCTGCTGGCCTTCGTGCACAAGGAATCCCGCTTTGCCGCCACGGCCCGTTCCGCCAGCGGCGCCTACGGTTATCCGCAGGCCAAGGACGGCACCTGGCGCGAGTATCAGAAGGCCACCGGCCGCTGGGACGCCAGCCGGGAGGACATCTACGACGCGCTGGATTTCATCGGCTGGTACAACTATGTCAGCCACAAGCGCCTCGGCATCAGCCGCTGGGATGCCTACCGACTCTATCTGGCCTATCACGAAGGACGCGGCGGCTATCAGCGCCGCACCTACGAGCGCCGCCCGTGGGTCAAGCGGCTGGCGCGCAAGGTGGCCGACACCGCATGGCGCTACCGCCAGCAGATGAAGCGCTGCGGTCTGGCCCGCTGACGCCAGATACGAAAACGCCCCGCATTGGCGGGGCGTTCATCTTCACGCCGGCATTTACCGTTTTCAGCCGTCAAAGCGGCGCAGCACCAGCGAGGCATTGGTGCCGCCGAAACCAAAGCTGTTGCTCATGACCTGCTTCAGCCCGGCGTTGTCGATGCGCTCGCGCACGATGGGCACGCTCTCGCATTCCGGATCCAGACGTTCGATATTGATGGATGGAGCGATGAAGTCCCCCTCCATCATCAGCAGGCTGTAGATCAGCTCGTGCACGCCCGCCGCACCCAGCGAGTGGCCGGACATGGATTTGGTGGAGCTGATCTTCGGCAGATCGTCACCGAACACGGCACGGATGGCGCCGATCTCCTTGGTGTCGCCCACCGGCGTGGAGGTGCCGTGGGGGTTGATGTAGTCGATGGGGCCTTCCACCCCTTCCAGCGCCAGACGCATGCACCGCTCCGCGCCCTCGCCGGAGGGCGCCACCATGTCGTAACCGTCGGAATTGGCACCATAGCCGACGATCTCGGCGTAGATCTTCGCGCCGCGTGCCAGCGCGTGCTCCAGCGCCTCCACCACCACGATGCCGCCCCCGCCGGCGATGACGAAACCGTCCCGGTCGGCGTCATAGGCGCGCGAGGCCTTCTCCGGCGTGTCGTTATACTTGGTGGACAGGGCACCCATGGCGTCGAACAGCATGGAGAGCGTCCAGTGCAGCTCCTCGCCACCGCCGGCAAAGACAATGTCCTGCTTGCCCAGCTGGATCTGCTCCACCGCCGTGCCGACACAGTGGGCGCTGGTGGAACAGGCGGAGCTGATGGAGAAGTTGATGCCCTTGATCTTGAACAGGGTGGCCAGGTTGGCCGAGACGGTGGAACCCATGGTGCGCGGTACCCGATAGGGGCCGACCCGCTTGACGCCCTTGCTGCGGGCGATGTCGGCGGCCTCCACCACATTGACGTTGGAGGCACCGCCGGAGCCGGCGATCACACCGGTGCGCGGGTTGGAGATTTCCTTCTCCTCCAGCCCCGCGTCGGCGATGGCCTGCTGCATGGCGATGGTGGCATAGGCGGCGGCATCCCCCATGAAGCGCAGCGCCTTGCGGTCGATGTGATCGGAAAAATCCAGATCCTTGATGGCGCCGTGCACCTGTGAGCGCATGCCGATCTCGGCGTATTCGGGCGCAAACACGATGCCGGAGCGCCCTTCCCGCAGGGAATCGGTCACCGCCTGCTTGTCATTGCCGAGGCTGGATACGATGCCCAGACCGGTAATCACCACCCGTCTCATGTCCACCTCCGTCAGAACTGGCTGGTGTCGGTGAACAGGCCGACACGCAGATCACTGGCCGAGTAGATTTCCCGGCCGTCCACATACATCTTGGCGTCGCCGATGCCCATGTAGAGCTTGCGCTTGATGACCCGCTTCATGTCGATGCGGTACTTGACCAGCTTCGCCGAGGGCAGCACCTGGCCGTAGAACTTGACCTCGCCGGCGCCCAGCGCGCGGCCACGGCCCGGCCCGCCCGTCCAGCCGAGGAAGAAGCCGATCAGCTGCCACATGGCGTCCAGCCCCAGACAGCCGGGCATCACCGGGTCGTTCTCGAAGTGGCACTGGAAGAACCACAGGTCGGGCTTGACGTCCAGCTCGGCCTCGATCAGACCGAGGCCGTGCTCGCCGCCCTCGTCGGAGATGTGAGTGATACGGTCGAACATGAGCATGGGCGGCAGCGGCAGGCGCGCGTTGCCGGGGCCGAACAGCTCGCCATGACCGCAGGCGATCAGCTCGTCATAGGAGTAGCTGGATTTCTTTTCGAACATGAAGCTTTTCCGCACATGGATTGAGTTTGATTAACTTGACGATTATATCAGCTTGCCATGACCCTGTCCCAGGCTGCCCGGACGGCGGCCACCTGCGCCGCCACCACCTCCCGCGGCACGCGCGCGGGCCGGTCCGCCAGCGCCAGCCGGTGCGCCTGTGCCCGCAGGGCCACATAGGCCTCGGCCAGCTTCTGCGCGGTCTTTTCATCCAGCAGGCCGGCACGGGCGATGGCCTCCAACAGACGCAGGTTATCGCGCCAGCGGGTCAGTTCCGGATGCTCATGGGCGTATGCGAGCACGAAATACTGCACCAGAAACTCGATGTCCACCAGCCCGCCGCGCCCCTGCTTGAGGTCGAAAGCGTCCTCATCGGAGCGATCCAGGTGAGCCTGCATCTTCGCACGCATGGCGGCCACCTCCCGCGCCACCACCGCCGGATCCCGCGGCTGGCGCAGCACCGCCTCGCGCACCTGTTCGAAGGCCGTGCAGCCCGCCTCCTCCCCCACCACGCAGCTGGCACGCACCAGCGCCTGCAGCTCCCACAGCCACGCCCTGTGACGCAGGTAGTCGTCAAAACTCGCCAGCGAACTGGCCAGCAGCCCATCCCTGCCATTGGGACGCAGGCGCGTGTCCACCTCATACAGCCGGCCGGAGGTCATGCGGGTGGTGAGCACGAACAGCAGCTTCTGCGCCGCGCGGATCATCCAGGTCTGCGCGTCCAGCGGACGGGGCCCGTCGGTGAAGGCGCCACTGTCCACACCGTGATAGAGGAACACCACATCCAGATCGGAGCCATACCCCAGCTCGTGTCCGCCCAGCTTGCCGTAACCGGCGATCAGCCCGCAGCCACTCGGCAGCGCCCCGTGGCGGGCGGTCATCCAGTCAGTCACCCAGCGCCAGGCGGTTTCCAGCACCGCCTCGGCGATCCAGGTGAGCCGGTCGCTCACCCGGGGCAGCGGCAGCACGCCCATGACATCCTGCGCCGCCACCTGAAACACCTGCTGCTGCTTCCACTGGCGCAGCCGCTCCATGAAAGCCTCCTCGTCCGCCCCCCACTGGACCCGCACCGCTTCCGCCCCGGCGCGGTAGTCCGCCTCGGAGACGGTGCCGTAGAAGCTGTCCACATCCAGCAGCATCTCCAGCAGCACCGGGTGCTGCGTCAGCATGCGGGCCAGCCAGCCACTGGCGCACAGCAGTTTCGCCAGCTCCTCACGCACGACAGGCGTGCCCTGCAGCAGCATCAGATAGACGCCGCGGCGGGCCACGGCGCCGAGAAAATCCAGCGCGCGGGTCAGCCCGGCGGTGCGGTCACAGTCCTCCACGGCCGCCACCGCCGCCAGCAGCAAGGGTGCGACCTCATCCAGTCGCCGGCGGCCCGGCTCGTCCAGCTGACGCACGGCGAAGCTCTCCTGCAGCGCCCGAACCGCCCCCCGCACGGCGGCAGGATCGGCCACGCCCGCCTGCCGCAGGCGCGCGTCCGGCACGCTCTCCGGTGCCTGCCACAACTGCTGCCACAGGGTCGGACACTGCGCGTCCTCCGGAAACAGGGCGCTGAAGTTCTCCTGCACCCGCTGACGCACCGGAGTCAGCGCCGCCAGCAGCCCGTCGTAATCGGCGAAGCCCAGCGATTCGGCCAGCCGGGTGCGGGCCTCCGGCGCCTCCGGCAGAGTGTGGATCTGGGCGTCCGCTTCCATTTGCAGATGGTTTTCCACCCGGCGCAGAACGTCATAGTCGGCCCGCTGCTGCGCCACGGTTTCGGCAGACACCAGCCCCGTCTCCTCCAGCGCTGACAGCGCGCGATAGAGCGATGGCGTCTGCAGTGCCGGTCGCCGCCCGCCATGGATCAGCTGGAAAGTCTGCACCCAGAACTCCACCTCACGGATGCCGCCCGGCCCAAGCTTGATGTTGTCGACCATCCCCCGACGCTGCACCTCAGCGTCGATCTGCGCCTTGAGCGCCCGCAGCGACTCGACGGCGGTGTAGTCCAGATAGCGCCGGTAGATGAACGGGCGCAGACTCTCCAGCAGCCTCGCTCCAGCCGTCATATCCCCCGCCACCGGCCGGGCCTTGACCAGCGCGTAGCGTTCCCACGCCCGACCATGGGCGGCGTAGTAGTCCTCCATGGCGGCGAAGCTGACCGCCAGCGGCCCACTGCTGCCGAAAGGACGCAGACGCCAGTCCACCCGATAGACGAAACCGTCGGCGGTCTGCTCGCTCAGCAGCGGGGTGAGTTTCTGCACCAGACGGATGAAGAACTGCTGATTGTCCAGCGGGCGCCCGCCGTCGGTCTCCCCCCCTTCGGCGTAGACGGCGATCAGGTCAATGTCGCTGGAGAAGTTGAGCTCGCCGCCGCCCAGCTTGCCCATGCCCAGCACCACCGGCCGCACCACCTCGCCGCTGTCGGCACCGTGCGGCAGGCCGTGACGAGCCGCCAGCGCTTCAAAGCACCAGTCCACCGCCAGCGCCAGCAGCGTCTCCGCCAGCGCCGTCAGCTGCGCCAGCGTCTCCGGCACCGCATCCAGCCCCAGATAGTCGCGGATGGCGATGCGCGCCGCCTCACGCTGACGCAGAAGGCGCAGTTCCCGGGCAAAGACGGCGGAATCTTCGGTTTTTTTCAGCGCGGCCAGCGCGCCATCCTGCAAAAATGGGGGAGACCCCGTCCAGAACGCCTCTTCCAGCACCTGTGGCTGGCGCTCGGCCACCCGCGCGACAAAAGGGCTCCAGCGCAGCACATCGTCAATCGTCGCCATCGCACACCTCCCGGGGCGGCACCAGCCGCCGCTCCGCGTCAAAGTAGTAGAGATACAGCAGCGTGCCACGCCGGTCGTTGAGCTGCCAGATCTCGGTGGCCTCGCAATCCGGCAGCGGAAAACTGTTGCTGACAAACAAGCTACGGGGCGGCATCTCGGCGCGCACCTTTTCACTCAGCCGCGCCATGGGCGCCGGAGAGAGAAAGGCGTACACCATGTTGAAGTCTCCCAGCTGCGTCTCCCAAAGACTGACGCCGTGCACCTCGCCCGCATCCCCCACCCGGCGGTGCGCCACCCACAGGTTGAGCGGCGCCGTCTCCACACCCACCGACCGCACCACAGCGGGGCAGTGCGCCCCCAGAAAGCGCACCACGCCACCCCAGCCGCAGCCCAGGTCCATGAAGCGCACCGGCGCCTGCAGGGTGTTCGCGGCGCGGCACAGCGCCTTCCATGTGGTGCGGTTGCTCAGGTAGAGGGGCACCTGCTCCGACAGGGCGTTGCGGAACACCAGCCACAGCAGCGCCAGCGCCAGCGCCACGCCCCACCATGGCACGCCCACCGCCAGCGCCAGCCACAGCAGCGGCGGAAACAGAAGCTGGATGACGAGCCACCAGCGCGGCAGGCCCAGGCGCCAGGACAGCAGCGCTGCCAGCACCCCCTGCGCCAGCGCCCAGCCCCACAGGGGATAGGGCGGCGGAATCAGTACCGGCAGCACCCGTGCCAGTGCCAGCAGCATCACAAAGGCCGCGCCCTGCAGCAGCAGCGCCCGCACCACAGGCGGCAACACGCCCCAGGCTGCACTCACCTTGTGCATTGTGGCACCACACAGGAACACGCCGCCGGATTGACGGAAGACGCTTCAAGAATCAACTTATTGATATATTGGATTTTTTCAGAAAGTGGCATGGCAAGAGCTTTGATATTGGGGCACATCGCACCTTTGTTCAAACAGGCACGCTGAGGAGACAGTATGAAACTGATCACTGCCATCATCAAGCCGTTCAAGCTCGACGCGGTGCGCGAGGCGCTGCACGAGCTGGACATTCACGGCATGACCGTGACCGAGGTGAAGGGCTATGGCCGCCAGAAGGGCCATACCGAAATCTACCGCGGCGCGGAATATGCCATCGAGTTCATGCCCAAGCTGAAAGTGGAGGTCGTCGTCAAGGCCGATCTGGTGGAGAGCGCCGTGGAGGCCATCATCAACGCCGCCCAGACCGGCAAGATCGGCGACGGCAAGATCTTCATCTCGCCGGTAGAGGACGCCATCCGCATCCGCACCGCCGAGAAGGGCGAAGAAGCGCTGTAAAGACATAAACGGAGGACACACCCGATGGAACAACCCACCATTCAACTCGCATACGCGCTTGATACCTTCTACTTCTTGGTGTCCGGCGCACTGGTCATGTGGATGGCCGCCGGCTTTGCCATGCTGGAGGCCGGTCTGGTCCGCGCCAAGAACACCACCGAGATTCTGGCCAAGAACATCGGCCTGTTCGCCATCGCCTGCATCATGTACATGCTGGTCGGCTACAACATCATGTATGGCGACGGTGACGGCATCCTGCCCAGCATCTCCTTCCTGCTGGGTGGCGACAACAGCGTGGCCGATGTGCTCAAGGGCGGCGATGACGCGCCCTATTACTCCAACATGGCCGACTTCTTCTTCCAGGTCGTGTTCGTAGCCACCGCCATGTCCGTGGTTTCCGGTGCCGTGGCCGAGCGCATGAAGCTGATGGCCTTCTTCGTGTTCGCCATCATCTTCACCGGCTTCATCTATCCGGTTGAAGGCTACTGGAAGTGGGGCGGCGGCTTCCTGGACCAGATGGGCTTCCAGGACTTCGCCGGTTCCGGCATCGTGCACATGGCCGGTGCGGCCGCTGCGCTGGCAGGCGTGCTGCTGCTGGGTGCGCGCAAGGGCAAGTACGGCCCCAACGGTGAAGTGCGCCCGATCCCCGGCGCCAACCTGCCGCTGGCCACACTGGGTACCTTCATCCTGTGGCTGGGCTGGTTCGGCTTCAACGGCGGCTCCGAGCTGAAAGTGTCCAACATTGAAGAAGCCAACGCCGTGGCCATGGTCTTCGTCAACACCAACATGGCAGCCGCCGGCGGCGTCATCGGTGCCCTGCTGGCCTCCCGTCTGGTGTTCGGCAAGGTTGACCTGACCATGCTGCTCAACGGCGCGCTGGCCGGTCTGGTGGCCATCACCGCCGAGCCGCTCAATCCCTCCGCGCTGGAAGCCACCATCTTCGGCCTGATCGCCGGCGTGATCGTCTTCTTCAGCATCATCACCCTGGACAAGATGAAGATCGACGACCCGGTCGGTGCCATCTCCGTGCACGGCGTGGTGGGCATCTTCGGCCTGCTGATCGTGCCGCTGACCAACAGTGATGCCACCTTCGGCAACCAGATCATCGGCGCAGCCGTGATCTTCGCCTGGGTGTTCGTCATGTCCCTGATCGTCTGGGGCATCCTCAAGGCTGTCATGGGCATCCGCGTCAGCGAAGAGGAAGAGTACGAAGGTCTGGACATCGGCGAGTGCGGCCAGGAGGCCTACCCCGAGTTCACCAAGAACTGATCACACATGGCCGGGGCCGGCGGCGTGGCGCCGCCCCTGCCACCGACTTCGTGACCTCCACGCGATGTGTTGCCCCGCCTCTTGTGCGGGGTTTTTTGTGTCTGAAGAAAAGGATCAGAGGTTGCGCACCCGCGCAAGAAGCCGCTGCCAGCGCTGCCACAGCGTCGGCCGCGGCACGGCGATGTGCTCGAAACGCATGACGCAGGCCGGTGCCTGCGGGTTGAACAGCGGATTGTCGCGCCAGTGGAGCAGAGTATCCGGCTCCAGACCGGAGTCCAGCGCCACCTGCTCCCATGTGGGCGGCGCTTCGGCGAGAATGCGCGGTGGCGTGGAGGAGAAATCCACCGGCCATTTGTCACCGACAAACACCGTCTCGGTGCGCCCGTTCTCCATCCAGATGCGCACCTTCTCGCCCACCTCAAGCAGCGAGCCGTAGGGCAGGAACAGGTATTTCGCCCCCAGATGGCTCACCGGCACATCCAGCAGTGGCGGCCCCGGCGGAAACTCGAACTGGCAGAAGTCCCCTCCGCAGCAGCTCATGCCCCCTCCCATGCGACTGATATAATTGTGCGATTAAACATTCCCGCAGACGAGGCGATGATGGACAAGCATTTCGACCCCAAGGCGATTGAATCCAAATGGTACCCCGAATGGGAGGCCAGAGGCTACTTCAAGCCGCAGCCCAGCCGCACCGGCAAGCACTACTGCATCGTCATCCCGCCGCCGAATGTCACCGGTTCGCTGCACATGGGGCACGCCTTCCAGGACACCATCATGGACATCCTCATCCGCTACCACCGCATGAAGGGCGACGAGACTCTGTGGCAGCCGGGCACGGACCATGCCGGCATCGCCACCCAGATGGTGGTGGAGCGCCTGCTGGAGCGGGAGGGCAAGAGCCGTCACGATCTTGGGCGGGAGAAGTTCCTCGAACGGGTCTGGCAGTGGAAGGAGGAATCCGGCTCCACCATCACCCGCCAGCTGCGCCGCATGGGGGCGAGTCTCGACTGGAGCCGCGAGCGCTTCACCATGGACGAGGGCCTGTCCAATGCGGTAAAGGAAGTGTTCGTCCGCCTGTATGAGGAGGGCCTGATCTACCGTGGCAAGCGGCTGGTCAACTGGGATCCTGTGCTGCACACCGCCATCTCCGATCTGGAGGTGATCAGCGAGGAGGAAAACGGTCATCTCTGGCACTTCCGCTATCCGCTCACCGACGGCAGCGGCCATCTGGTGGTGGCCACCACCCGTCCGGAGACCATGCTGGGGGACCAGGCGGTGGCCGTGCATCCGGAAGACGAACGCTACAGACATCTGATCGGCAAGACGGTCACCCTGCCGCTGGTGGGGCGGGAGATTCCCATCATCGCCGACGACTATGTGGACCCGGAATTCGGCACCGGCTGCGTCAAGATCACCCCGGCCCACGACTTCAACGACTACGAGATCGGCCAGCGCCACGGTCTGCCGCTTTTGAACATCTTCACCGTGGACGCGGCCATCAACGACAACGCGCCGGAAGCCTACCGGGGGCTGGATCGCTTCGAGGCGCGCAGGCGCATCGTGGCCGACATGGAGGCCGCCGGCCTGCTGGAGAAGATTGAGGACCACAAGCTGATGGTGCCCCGCGGCGACCGTTCCGGCGCCGTCATCGAGCCCTATCTCACCGACCAGTGGTATGTGGCCATCGAATCCCTGGCCAAGCCGGCCATCGAGGCGGTGGAGAAGGGCGAGATCGAATTCGTGCCCAAAAACTGGGAGAACACCTATTTCGAGTGGATGCGCAACATTCAGGACTGGTGCATCTCCCGCCAGCTGTGGTGGGGCCACCGCATTCCCGCCTGGTATGACGAGGCGGGCAATGTCTATGTGGGCCGCAGTGAAGAAGAAGTACGCGAGAAATACAATCTGGGCGACACCCCGCTCCGACAGGACGAGGACGTGCTGGACACCTGGTTCAGCTCGGCGCTGTGGACCTTCTCCACCCTGGGCTGGCCGGAGAAGACACCGGAGCTGGAGAAGTTCCACCCCACCAACGTGCTGGTCACTGGCTTCGACATCATCTTCTTCTGGGTGGCCCGCATGATCATGATGACCCTCAAGTTCATGGGAGAGGTGCCCTTCCATCAGGTCTATGTGCACGGGCTGGTGCGCGACGCTCAGGGACAGAAGATGTCCAAGTCCAAGGGCAATGTGCTCGACCCGCTGGACATCATCGACGGCATTGATCTGGAAAGCCTGGTGAAAAAACGCACCTACGGCATGATGCAGCCCCAGAAGGCCAAAAAGATCGAACAGCAGACCCGCAAGGAATTCCCCAACGGCATTCCCGCCTACGGCGCCGACGCGCTGCGCTTCACCTTCGCCTCGCTGGCCTCCACCGGGCGGGACATCCGTTTCGACCTGCAACGCTGCGAAGGCTACCGCAACTTCTGCAACAAGCTGTGGAACGCCAGCCGCTACGTGCTGATGAACACCCGGGGCGAGGATGTGGGGCTGGACGAGAACCTGCCTGTGGAACTGTCCGTGGCCGACCGCTGGATCATCTCCCGCCTGCAGCGGGTGGAAAAGGAGGTTACCCGCCACATCGAGCAGTATCGCTTCGACCTGATGGCCCAGACCCTGTATGAGTTCACCTGGGACGAGTTCTGCGACTGGTATCTGGAACTGTCCAAGCCAATCCTGAATGACCCAGCTGCTTCTGATGCCCAGAAACGCGGCACCCGCCGCACGCTGGTGCGCACGCTGGACGCCCTGCTGCGCCTGCTGCATCCGGTCATCCCCTTCATCACCGAAGAGATCTGGCAGCAGGTCAGGCCGCTTTCCGGCGCCGAGGGCGAGACCATTATGCTGGCACCTTATCCGCAAGCGGATGAGAAAAAAATCGATGAAGCCGCCGAGGCGGAAATCACCTGGCTGCAGCAGTTCATCATCGGCGTGCGCCGCATCCGCGCCGAGATGAACATCGCCCCGGGCAAGCCGCTGCCGGTGCTGCTGGCCAACCTGAACGACACCGACCGACGGTATCTGGCCGACAACGAGGCCTTCCTCAAAACCCTGGCACGGCTGGAGTCCATCACCGTGCTGGAAAGCGAGGCGGACGCGCCCGAATCCGCCGTGGCGCTGGTAGGCGAGATGAAGGTGCTCATCCCCATGGCCGGCCTGATTGACAAGGACGCCGAACTGGCCCGGCTGAAGAAGGAGCTGGACAAGCTGCGCAAGGAGCGCGAGCGGCTTGAGAAGAAGCTGGCCAACGACAACTTCGTCAGCCGCGCCCCGGCGGAAGTGGTTGAAAAGGAGCGGAAAAAGCTGGAAGATGTGCTCTCCGCCCTCACCAATCTGGAAGCCCAGCATGAAAAGATCCGCGCCCTCTGAGCTGCTCGCCCTCGCCCTGTCGCTCGCGCTGGCCTGGCTGCCCGTGCAGGCTCAGGCCGCCCCGGCGCAGAGCGGCTTCAAGCACTACATCACCGACCAGCTGGAAGTGCCGGTGCGCCGCGGGCCCGGCTTCAACTACAAGATCATCAACCTGCTCAAGTCCGGCACCCCCGTCACCGTGCTGGAAGTCAACGACAAGGGCTGGGCGCGCATCCAGTTCACCTGGAAGGGCAAGATCCGTCAGGGGTGGATGCCCGCCCGCCTGCTGAGCAACCAGCCGGTGGCGCGCATGCAGCTCAAAACGCTGCAGCAGAAGAACGCCGAACTCAACGCCCGGGTGCAGCAGCTGCAGCAGCAACAGCAGCAGCTCCATGCCGAACTGGACGACACCCGCAAGCAGCTGGGCGAGGCGCAGAAGAAGCTGTTCACCCTGCGCAAGGACTACACCCACCTCAAACAGGTCTCCGGCCACGCCGTGGCGCTGGATGAGGAAAACCAGAAGCTCAAGACCCACCTGCGCGATCTGGAGCAGGAAAACGCCATGCTCAAGGAACAGATCGCCCACTCCGAAGACGCCGTCAAACGCCAGTGGTTCCTCACCGGCGCCGGCGTGCTGCTGCTCGGCCTGCTGCTCGGCCGCTTCATGCGCGCCCCGCGCCGGCGCAGCAGCTGGTCCAGCGACCTGTAAACCCGTTTTACCCCCGCCAGAACGCAAAATCCCCGCCAGAGCGGGGATTCTTCCATGCGCCGCCGACGCGGCTTCAGTTGCATCCTGCAAAAATGGGGGAGACCCCGTTTATCGGGATCAGCGGTGCCTCAGACGGGCGAAAAGGAGAACACCGAAAGCAAACGCAATGGCCGCCCCACTCCGCGGAGCATTCAGGCGGCGCGCCACTCCGTGAGAGTGCGCTGGAGCAGCTCGGCCGGGTAGTCTCCGCTCACATAGGCCTGCCCGATGGCCTTGAGCAGCACGAGGCGGATGCGACCCGCCTGCACCTTCTTGTCGCCGGCCATCAGTTCCATGAAGCGCTCCGGCGTCATCTCGGCGGGGGGATAGACCGGCAGGCGTGCCGTCTCGAAGGCGGCCTTCATGCGCTGGAGGTCCGCCTCGCTCAGATCGCCCATCAGATGGCTCATGTAGCCCGCCTGCATCATGCCGGCGGCGATGGCCTCTCCATGCAGCCAGTTGCCGTAGCCCATGCCCGCCTCGATGGCGTGACCGAAGGTGTGCCCCAGATTGAGCAGGGCGCGCTGGCCCGCCTCCCGCTCGTCGGCGGCCACCACCTCGGCCTTGTTCCAGCAGGAGCGCTCGATGGCATAGGCCAGCTGGCCCTTGTCCCGCGCCAGCAGATCGGGCAGACGCTCTTCCAGATACTCGAAGAACTCGGCATCGCGGATCAGACCGTATTTGATCACCTCGGCCAGCCCGGCTGACAGCTGGCGGTCCTCCAGCGTGTCCAGCGTGTCGGTGTCGATGATGACCGCCTGCGGCTGGTGGAAGGCACCGATCATGTTCTTGCCCAGCGGATGGTTGACGCCGGTCTTGCCGCCCACCGAGGAGTCCACCTGCGCCAGCAGGGTGGTGGGCACCTGGATGAAGTTCACCCCGCGCTGGTAGCTGGCGGCGGCAAAGCCGGTGATGTCGCCGATGACACCGCCGCCCAGCGCCACCAGCGTGCAGCGACGGTCGAAGCGACGCTCCATCAGCGCGTCATAGATCAGTTTGAGCGTGTCCAGATTCTTGTACTGCTCGCCGTCGGGCAGCACCACGTCCGCCACCTCGAAGCCGTCGAACAGCGCGCGGCAGGCGTCCAGATAGAGGGGCGCCACGGTGGTGTTGGTGACAATCATCACCTGCGTGCCGTGCACATGGGGCCGCACCAGTTCCGGCTGGCGCAGCAGGCCGCGGCCGATGTGGATGGGGTAGCTGCGTTCGCCCAGATCGACGGTCAAGGTGTTCATGAAACGATGCCCTGTTCCTTAAGCTGCGTGAGAATTCTGCGCACCACGTTGCCCACCGGCACGGCTTCGGTCTGCACCACCAGATCGGCCACCTCGCGGTAGAGCGGCTCCCGCTGGCGGAGGATTTCCGCCAGCGTGCCCTTGGGATCGTCATTCTGCAGCAGCGGGCGCTTGCGGTCGTGACGCACCCGCTCGAACAGGTTGTCCACGTCAGAATGCAGATAGATGACAAACCCGCGGGAGCGCAGGTGCTTGCGGTTGTCGGCCCGCAGCACTGCTCCACCGCCGGTGGCCAGCACGATATTGGGCTTTTGGGTCAGCTCGTCGATGACCTGCGCCTCGCGCCGGCGGAAACCGGCCTCACCCTCAATGTCGAAAATCATGGGAATGGTGGCGCCGGTGCGCGCCTCGATCTCGTGATCGGAATCGTGGAAATCAAAGCCCAGCCGCTCGGCCAGCAGACGGCCGACGGTGGATTTTCCGGCCCCCATGGGGCCCACGAGAAACAGGCTGGGCGTATGCATGATGGGCTATTGTAGCGGATTTGATGCCGGGCCGATTCCCCGCCGGGCGCTTATGGCACAATAACGGGAAAAACACACGGGACAGTACAATGCAGGGACAGCTCTATGTCATCTCCGCCCCTTCCGGGGCCGGCAAGACTTCACTGGTAAAGCGTCTGACCGAAACGGACCCGCTCATCCGCGTGTCGGTCTCCACCACCACCCGCCCGCCCCGTCCCGGCGAGGTGGATGGCATCAACTACCACTTCACCGACGTGGACACTTTCAGGCAGCAGGTGGAGGCGGGCGACTTTCTCGAATGGGCCGAGGTGTTCGGCAACTACTACGGCACGCAGAAAAGCCAGGTGGAGAAACTGCTCGGCGCTGGCTTCGATGTCATTCTGGAGATCGACTGGCAGGGGGCCCAGCAGATCCGCGAGAAGATGCCCGGCACCCAGTCCATCTTCATCGTGCCGCCCTCGCTGGAGGAGCTGGAGCGTCGTCTGACCGGCCGGGGCACCGACGCGCCGGAGGTGATCGCCCGCCGTCTGAGCGAGGCCAGAGACGAGATGCGCCACTATCCGGAGTTCGACTATGTGGTCATCAATGACGACTTCGATGTGGCCTTCGACGAGCTGCACACCATCTTCAAGGCCAACCGGCTACGCACGCCACGCCAGCAGGCGCGCCACGGTGCGCTGCTGAGGGCCCTGACGGATTGACACAGGGAGGACACTCCATGCCTGCCGTGCCGGATATTCGCTATACGGTTGCTGACCATGCGCGCTGGGAAGGGGACTGGGAACTGGTGGAAGGGCATCCGGTCGCCCTGTCACCGGCGCCGGTGGTCGCCCATCAGCTGATCAACACCCGCCTCATGGCCCAATTGACTCAGTCGCTGGAAAGGTGTGAGCACTGTCTGGCCATTGCAGAAGCCGAGTGGCATGTGGACGACGACACCGTTTTCCGTCCCGATGGTGTGGTCATCTGCTATGAGCCGGGGCGCTATCTGGACCGTCCGCCCGTGCTGGCGGTGGAGGTGGTCTCCCCTGCTTCCGTTCAGATGGACCTGCACTACAAGTTCGAGCGCTACGCCACGGAAGGCGTGCGCTTCTACCTGATCGCCTGGCCGGAAGAACGGCGCATCAAACTCTACCGCCGCAATGACGAAGGGCGCTTCGTGCTGCTGGAGAGCTTCACCGGAGAAGGCGAGGTTGAGCTGCCCCTGCACGAGGGCTGCACCGCCCGGCTGGATTTCGCCCGCGTGTTCCACCGCCTGTGACCACCGCGCTGCCGGATCTTTTCATCGAGCGGCTGCGCCGCATCGTCCCGCCGGAAAAATGGGATGCCGTCTGGCAGGCGCTGCATGCGCCGAAACGGGCCGTCGGCTTCCGCCTCAACCCGCTCAGGCTGTCGGAAGACGGGGTCTCCCCCATTTTTGACTGGTTCGCCGAAAACCGCATCGACACGACCCCGCTTTCGGGGCTTTTTCAGGGCTTTTCGGCCCCTTTTGAGCATCGGACGGCCCTTTCCCACAGCCCGTGGAGCGAGAACGGGCAGCTGTGGCTGCAAAATCCCGGCTCCCAGTGGATCGGCCAGCTGGTGGACGCCCTGCCGGGCATGGAGGTGCTGGATCTGGCCGCCGCGCCCGGCTCCAAGACCACTCAGCTGGCGGCGCTGATGGAAAACACCGGCTATCTGGCGGCGGTGGAGCCGATCCGCGGGCGCTATTTCCGCCTGAAGGAGAACTTGAAACGGATGGGTGTGGAGAACGTGCGCACCTTCATGGCCGACGGACGCAGCATCGGCCGCAAGGTGCCCGGCCGCTTCGACCGGGTGCTGCTGGACGCGCCCTGCTCGTCCGAAGGGCGCATGCACGCCCTGGAGCCGGAGAGCCTCGCCCACTGGTCTCCCCGAAAGATTCGGGAGCAGAGTCGCAAGCAGAAGGGGCTGATCCTGTCGGCATGGCAGGCGCTGAAGCCGGGCGGGGTGCTCACCTACGCCACCTGCTCCTTCGCGCCGGAGGAGAACGAGCGCATCATCGCGCACCTGCTGAAAAAGGCGCCGGAGGCAGAACTGCTGCCCATCGAGCTGCCGTTCGACAACTGGCAGCCGGGGCTGACCGAGTGGGACGGGCGGGCGCTGCCGGAGGCGCTGCGTCACGCCCGGCGCATTCTGCCGGACGGGCTGTTCGACGGCTTTTTCGTTGCCCGCGTCCGCAAGCCGGGCTGACCTCAGAAGCCCGGCAGCTTGATGCCCCCCGGAATCGGCAGGCCGCCCTTGTCGCCCGATGGAATGGGCAGCGCATTGCCCTTGCCGCCGGTCAGCGCCTTCTTGAGCAGCTGATCCAGCTGGCCGTCCAGTCCGTTGACCTGCCCCTGCGCACTCACCAGCGGCCCCAGCATGCCGGAGAGCTGACCCATCTCGCTCTGGGCGCGCTGCTGCAGCTCGGCCATCAGCTGCTTTTTCACCTGCGTCAGCTGCTGCTGCATCACCCGCTGCAGCGTCTTGCCCAGCACCTTGTCCAGATCGGACTGAATGGCGATCTTCGGCGCGTACAGGCTGCCGGAGAACTTCACCTTCAGGTTGAAGTCGCGGATGTTCTCCAGCACTGGTTTGAGGTATTTCTGCACCTCCGGCTGGCTGGCCTGAAGCACATCCAGCGCCACCTGGGCGAACTTGCCGTCCACCTCACCCCGGATCTTCTCCCAGGAGATGAGATCCGCCTTGCCGGTGAGGTTGGCCTGCGCCTGCCTGAGCAGCACCCCCAGCGTGGGCGAAGAGGACAGCGGCAGGTCCTTCAGATGCAGGCCAACGCCTTCCAGCAGGGCTTTGATCTGCGCCTGAGACGGATTGAGCAGATCGGCCACACCCTTGATCTCCACCGGCTTGTCCGCGTGCTGGTGGCGGAAGTCGATGCGGTAGGGCGTGGTCACCTGATACAGGGCCTGATTGAGGGTGACATTGCGCGCCAGCGCGTCAAACTGCCCGGTAGGCAGCCGGCCGTTGATCTTGAGCGTGCGCACCAGCGTGTCCAGCGCCGGATTGGGTTCGGCGGACTTCTGCTGAGCCGGCTGATTCAGCAGCGGCCGGATGCGGCTCACCCAGCCGGTGGCCACGCTCAGATACTGGCGCACCTGATCCCCCAGCAAGGTCTCCATCACCCGGGTCATGCCCTGCGCGTTGAAGGTGTATTTCTGCTGCAGGCGGCGCAGGTCCTGCGCCGGCAGGGATTTGAGCTGCGCCAGCTGCTTTTTCAGCTCGGTGACCCGCGCCAGCAGCTTCTTGGCCTCGGCCAGCTTCTTGCGGTCCTGCTCGATGCGGCTTTTGAGCGCCTGAATCTTCTGCAGCGACTGGGGATTGAGCCCGCCTTTCTGCAGCTGGCTCAGCTCCGCCTGATACTGCTTGACCACCTCCCCGCCGGGCAGGCTCTTCTGGATATCCTCCCACTGCTTCTGCAGCGCGGCGATCTGTTTTTTCAGATCTTCGGCCACCTGCACGGTCCTGAGATCCTCGCTGGCGAGGATCTTCTGCGGGTCCGGCAGGCGGAATTCCGGCAGCTTGCCGGCGGCCGCCTGCTGTGCCAGCGTCCTGGTCTGAGCCACAAGCTGGTCCGGCTTCCTGTATACCCTGCCGGCATGGCGGCGCGCCTTGTGCATCTCCAGCCCGGCCACATCCACCACGTCGAGAATGGGCTTCATGTCCATGCGCAGCATGTCCATCAGCGCAGGCTCCGCGTAGGCGCTGGCGATGTAGACCAGATTCTGCTTCGGGTTGTTGGGGTCGGTCAGCTGAATGCCGTGCACTGTCACGCCCACCGGCAGCAGGTGCACGTCCACATCGGCAATGTTGACCTCCGCGCCCCACTTTTTGGTCAGCTCCGCCTCGGCGCGGCTCTTGATGATGGGCGGTGCCACCAGCTTGGCGCCGGCGACCACGCCCACGGCCACCACGGCCACGCCCCCCAGCGTCCAGTTGATCCATCTGCTCATGAACAACCCTCCTCGACGGTTCACCCTGCCATTATGCGTTTTTTCTGTAGATATCCTCAAGATTTTCCGGTGGCTTGCGCCAGCGCTTGTAGGTCCACTGATACTGTGCCGGCGCCAGCGCCACGCAGCGCTCCACCGCTGCATTCAGCCGCCGCGCCGCCTCGACGGGGTCGTCGATGTCCAGATCCGGCCCGGGCAGAAAATGCACGTCGAAGCCGTCGCCATCCGCCCGGCGCAGGGTCACGCCCATCACCGCCAGCGCGCCCGTCTTGCGCACCAGCTTGTGCGCCAGTGTCATGGTGCGCGCCGGACGGCCGAAGAAATCCGCGAACACATGGCCGGCATCCGGCGCCTGATCCGGCAACAGCCCCACCACCTCGCCGGCACGCAGCACATCCAGCAGCCGCTTGACCCCGCGCACATTGGTGGGCACCACCCGGGCGCCGGCCCGCTCCCGCGCCTGACGCATGAAGCGGTCCACGCCGGAGAAATACGGGGGTTCGTACATGGAAGTGGTCGGCCAGCGCAGCCCCAGATAGAGCCCGCCCAGCTCCCAGTTGCCGATGTGCGGCCCCAGCACCAGCACGCCACGGCCCTCGGCCTGCGCTGCCTCCACCAGTTCCTCGCCATGGCGTTCACGCACAAGGCTCATGATGCGTTCCGGCGGCCACAGCCACAGCGGCCCCAGCTCGGCGGCCACCTTGCCGGTCTCCCGCAGCACGGCGCGGGTCATGGCTGCGCGCTCATCATCGGACAGATGGGGATAGGCCTGTTTCAGGTTGATCTCGGTGATGCGGCGCACCTCGCCACCCAGCATGAGCAGGTCACCGATGCCGGCGCCCACCCGCTGGACGCCCCGCAGGGGGAGCTTCGACATCAGCTTCACGAAGCCGATGAAGGCCGGGCTGACCAGCCGGTCCTTCCAGGGTTCAGCGGCCAAGCAGCGCTCCTCCCCGGTTGTCGTCTGCGATCAGCGGCTGCATGGCGCGCCACAGGTTGGCGAAAAGATGGGGGTTGCGCCGCTCCTCCTCACGCAGCAGCTGCTTGAAGTGCTCCCGCTCGGTGGGCTTGCTGAAGCAGGCGGGACAGTTGTCGGGAATCACCGGCAGGCCGGCGCTTTCGGCAAAGGCGCGGCACTGGCTCTCACGCACCCGCACCAGCGGGCGGATGATGCGGATGTCGCCTTCGTTGTTGAGGTAGTGGGCCTTCATGGTACGCAGATCGCCGGAGTGGAAGGCGCTCATGAGGAAGCTCTCGGCCAGATCGTCCAGATGCTGCGCCAGCGCCAGCACGTTGTAACCCTCGCGCCGGCACACGGTATAGAGAATGCCCCGCTTCTTGCGGGCGCAGAAGCTGCAGAAGGAGTCCCCCTTCATCTGCCGCTGCGCCTGCTCGACGAAATCCTCGCTGTGGAAGAAATAGGGCACCTCCAGCTCGGCCAGAAAAGCCTTCAGCGGGCTGGGATCGAAGCCGGGAATCTGTGGGTCTACCGTGCAGGCGGCCAGCTCGAACTTCACCGGCGCATGGCGCTGCAGGTGCCTGAGCACCATCAGCAGGGTGAGCGAGTCCTTGCCGCCGGAGAGCCCCAGCAGAATGCGGTCGCCCTCGCGGATCATGCCGAACTGGGCGATGGCCCGCCCTACGGGCTTGAGAATCGCCTTGGGCGGGCGGATAGGTTCACTCACCGATAGACCTCTTCATGAGTGCCAATATTGACCAGCTTGATCAGCTGACCATCAATTTCCAGCTCCAGCGTGATGCGATAGTTCATGTTGAGCGAGACGGAATGGAGCCCCTTGAGCCGCCCCCGCAGTGCATGCAGCCGTAATGAAGGGTGAAACGGGTCGCGCGCCAGAATGAGAATGGTCTTGCGGTAGCGCGGCAGAAGATCCGGATGCTGCCTGATGAAACGGCGGAAGCGTCTTTTGTAGCTGTCAGTCTGAATGATGCGATACATCCGCCGCCGCCTGCTCCGCCCATGCAAGATGCTCTTCGGCCGACACCACCTCGTAACGCCCGGCGGAGATGTCCTCGTTCACCTCCCGCAAGGCAGCCTCCAGCTCCAGCTCGCGCAGGTGCTCATAGCGCTCGGCATCCAGCACCACATAGCGTGGCTTGCCCCGCACCTGAATGACCACCTCGTCAAACTTTTCCAGCAGGCGGGCAAACAGCGCCGTACCCCGCGCCTTCACCTCACTGGCTGACACCATCATCTTTAAAGCCCTCCAAAAAGTACTTTTGATTGTACTTCAGAAAGGCCAGTTGCGGTAGATGATGAACGCGCCCATGAACAGCAGGAAGACGGCGAAGATGCGGCGCAGATGGGCCTGATCCAGCCGGTGGCTGAGATGGTGACCCAGCCAGCCGCCGGCAATGCCCACGGCGGAGATGAGCCAGATCACCGTCCAGTCCACGCTCAGCTTCAGGCTCTTGAGCACGTGCAGATACTCCACGAAACCGGCGAAGGATTTGAGCGCGATGATCACCAGTGACGTGCCCACCGCAAGACGCATGGGCAGCCCGCCCAGCAGCACCAGCGCCGGAATGATGAGAAAGCCGCCGCCCACGCCCACCATGCCGGTGACCGCGCCGACCACGAAACCGTCGATGATGATCTTCCACCAGGCGCGTGGCTCATGGGGCGCCTCATCGTCCAGCTTGAGCGGCTTCCACATCAGCCAGGCCGCCGACAGCATCAGCGCGGCGAAGATGAGCATCTGCACCTGCGCGCTGACGAAATGGGCCGCCCAGGCGCCGGCCACCGCGCCGGCCATGCCCGGTGGGGCGAACCACGCCAGCGTGCGCCAGCTGATCAGCCCCTTGCGCCAGTAGGGCAGGGCGGAAAAGGCGGAAATCAGCCCCACGATCATCAGCGACCCCGCAATGGCCACCTTGGGGTCCTGCCCCACCAGATAGACCAGCACCGGCACGGTGAGTATGGAGCCGCCGGAGCCCAGCAGTCCCAGACTCAGACCGATGGCCAGCGCACCCGCCCAGGCAAACAGACTCATCGCACTCTCCTCAGCAGAACACCTGATTCAATGTGATGGGTATAGGGAAACTGATCGAACAGCGCCACCGCCTCCACGGCATGGGTGGCCTTCAGCGCCGCCACATCCCGCGCCAGCGTCTCCGGGTTGCACGAGATGTAGAGCACATGATCGAAACGGGCCGCCATCTGCCGGGTCAGGTCATCCAGCCCGGCCCGCGGCGGATCCACCAGCAGGGTGGAGAAGCGGTAGTCGCCCAGATTGACCTGTCCCACCGTGCCGCCTTCGGCCAGTGCGGCGCTGACCGCCTCGGCCGCACCCTGCGCCACGGCGATGTTGGTGACATTGTTCAGCGCCAGATTGAAGCGGGCCGAGCGAATCGAGGTGCGGGAGACCTCCGTCATCACGATCCGCTCGAAACGGTCGCTCAGGGCGATAGAAAAGTTGCCATTGCCGCCGTAGAGCTCCAGCAGCTCGCCCCCGCCGATGCGCGCGGCCTGCGCCCGCGCCCACTCGAGCATCTTCACCGCTACCTGCGCGTTGGGCTGGGTGAAGCTGTTCTCAATCTGCTGATAGCGCAGCTCGCGCCCGTCCACCGTCAGCCGCTCGATGACGAAATCCCGCTCCAGCAGGATTTTCTGCCGGCGGCTGCGGCCGATGATATGGTCGATGGGCAGATGCTGGCGCAGCACCTCGGCGCAGGCGGCCCACGCCTCATCCAGCGGGCGGTGGTAGATGAGCGTCACCAGCATCTGACCCGAGCAGGTGGCGAGAAAGTCCACCTGATAGAGCTTCTGACGCAGCGCCGGCTCCAGCAGAATCGCCTGCCGCAGCGGTTCCATCAGGCTGTCGATGGCCTCGCAGGCCATGGGGCATCGGTCGATGCGCTGTGGGTTCTTCGGGTCGCCCGGTGGGAACATCACATAGAAGGTGTCGTCCCCCTCGTGCCAGACGCGGAACTCCGCGCGCATGCGGTAATGGGCCGGCGGGGACGGGAACACGGCCAGCTCGCCCTGCCAGTCCAGCAGCGCCCGCAGCCGTGACTCCTTCTCCGCCAGCTGCGCCCCGTAGGCCTCCGGCGCCACCTGACACAACATCCCTGCACCCATACGAAAAACCCGCCATCAAAGGCGGGCATTATACCGTAGCGACTCCTTTATAATTCCGGGTGGACAGATCAGGAGACATGCTCATGAACCAGAAAAATACTGCGCAGCAACCCGCAGACGCTACGGCCACCCTACCGCCTCAATATCCCTATGGCGCCCCCTTCTGTGACGAAGACGAGATTGATCTGGGGGAAGTTTTCCGCAAGATCGGCCGAGGCAAGGCCTTCATCGGCTGGGTGGTACTGCTGACCTCTCTCGCCGTCGCCGCGCTGGGCGTGCTCTGGTTCATCAAGAACCCCTCCGCCACGGAGTATGGCAACATCATCCGCTTCAACTTCCCCACCGCCGAACAGGGCCGCTACCCCTCCGGGCAACGCTTCACACGCAATGATATCGTCGCCTCCGCCGTGCTGGCCAAGGTCTACAGGCGCAACCATCTGGACCGGCTGGGCATCAGCATGGAAGACTTCGGTGCGGCCATTACCGTATCTCCCTATGCCCCCAATGCGGAATTCATCCGCAGGAAATACGAAAAACTGCTGAGCAACCGCAAACTCTCCCAGGCTGAAATCGCCCAGTTGGAGCAGAAGTATCAGGCGGAACTGTCCGCCGCTCAGAGCCGCTTTGCCAAAGTGGCCTACACCTCGCTGTCCGGCCTGGGACTGAGTGATCAGCAGATCGAAAAGGTGCTCAAGGACATCCCGCAGGTCTGGTCCGAGACCGCCATCCGCGAGCTGGGCGTGCTGGACCTCAACATTCCCAGCGCCCAGTTCTTCCAGCCCGGGTTGGTAGACGCCTACGAATACATTCAGGCGGTGCAGTATCTGAAAGACAGCGCCGACACTCTCAAGGCCAGCCTGAAGGCGCTGAAGGAAGACGAGATCGGCGCCCAGGTGCGCGATCCGGAAACCGGCATGATGGTCTCCGACATTCAGTCCCGTCTGGACAGCCTCAACAGCTTTCTGATCAACCCCCTCATGCCGCTGGTGGCCAGCGCCGGCATCGCCCGCAACCTGGTCGATGCCACCACCTATGCTGAAAACAAGATCCAGCAGCTCAAGGATCAGATCGAGACGCTGAAAGCGCAGGCGGCCATCTACCAGCAGGCCATCGACCAGTATGCCCAGGTGGCCGGGGGCGCCATGCCCGCCAATGGCGCAACACGGTCAGGCAATGGCATCGTGCAGTATGGCTCCGACTTTCTCAGCAAGATCACCGAACTGGTGGAAAAGCAGAAGGACGCCCAGTTCCGCCAGCAGCTCATCCAGAAGGAGATCGACCTGCGCCTGAAGATCACCGAGCTGGAGAATCAGGTGCGGGAGCTGAGCCGGGCACTCCATAAATACCGGGCACTCAGTGACGGCAAGGCGGATGCCGCTTCCCTGGCCCTTAAAAACTCCATTGAAAAGAAAATCGCCGCCGCGCGGGATGAGCTCAAGCGCCTGATCGACATCTACCAGCGCGTACGGGACCTGCGCAGCCAGCAGATCATCGGTCGCACCGGCGCCCTCTACGAACAGGCCGCGCCGGATATTCAGGTCACCACTGACCTCGCGGCCCGGCTCAAGAAGCTGGCGCTTGTGATGGCCGGACTGGATGTGCTGGCGCTGTTTGTGGCCATCATGATCGTGCTGGTGCGCAAGCCGGAAAAAAGCAAAGGGGAGAAAGAAGACAGCGCAGCCTGACAGTTTTTTCTCCGAATACGAAAGACCCGCCATCAAGGCGGGTCTTTTGGTTCCGACGGATGAAGTTCTCAGACGAGCAGCTCGAACAGCGCCTCCGCCTTGTCCCAGTCCTTTGTCTGCGGGTTTTTGAACGATGGGTCGATCACCTTGAAGCTGCGGGCCAGCGCATGGCCGAGCCCGCCCAGCAGATCGGGCAGTCTGGAGACCAACTCGTCCTCATAGGACAGATCCATCGGCGGGAGCTTTTCCAGCTGTGCCAGAATGGGTTCCACTTCCAGCGCCACATCCAGCTTGCGGAAGTGGTGGATGGACGCTTCCAGCCCTTTGGTGATCGGCAGATCCACCCAGCGGATCACCGGCGACTCATTGGCTTTTGCCTTGGCCTGGGCGATAAGCAGCATGTCGTGAATCTTGCGGTTGAGAAACTCGCTCACCCGCTTGATGGCCGCCTTGTCCACATCCAGCGACGCGGCAGCGCGGAAAAGTGCTCAAATGTCCATGATGTGACTCATATGCTGTCTCCCATCTCCAGTTGGGGTTAAATATCGTGTTGCGTTGACAGGGTTAATTGGCATGCACGGACGGGTTTTCAAGTGAGCGCTGCCTATTACGCCTACATCCTGCTGGCCCTGCTGGTGGCCGGGCATCTGCTCTACCATCGGCGGCCGACCCAGTCGCTGATCATCTGGCTGCTGGTGGTGCTCCTGCTTCCGTGGGCGGGGGCACTGCTGTATCTGCTGTTCGGCTCGCGCAAGGTGTTCGCCCGCCAGGCCAAGGCGCCGCTGCGGCTGAAGGCGGCGCCCTCGCCCATCGACACGCCGCTGACCCGCCTGCTGGCCGCCGATGGCGTGCCGCCGGCCCGTCCGGGCAACCGGCTGGAGATGACCTTCTCGCCACGCACGGCCCATGACTGGCTGTTCGACGCCATTGAGGGCGCGCGCGAGAGCATCTGGCTGGAGAGCTACATCTTTACCGCCGACACCACCGGCCACCGCCTGCTCGAAACGCTGACGGAGAAGGCCCGGGCGGGCGTGCAGGTGCGCCTGCTGTTCGACGCCTTCGGCAGCTGGCAGGCCTACCGCCGCCCCGAGCTGTTCCGGAACCTGCGCGCGGCCGGCGGGCAGGTGGCCTTCTTCCAGCCGCTCTCCAGCCTGTGGCGCCAGCGCATCAATCTGCGCAACCACCGCAAGCTCTACCTCTTCGACCAGCGCCTGCTGCTCACCGGCGGCATCAACCTGGCCAGCGAATATCTGGACCCCGACCGCCCCGACAGCTGGGTGGACCTCACCTGCCGCATCACCGGGCCGGTGGTGGCGGACCACGCCGAGGTGTTCCGGCAGGACTGGGGCTGGACCACCGACGAACCCCTGCCCGCGCCCCCCACCCTCATCGCCTGTGCGGACGGTCACCCGGTGCAGGCGGTGCCCTCCGGGCCGGACATGCCGGCGGACCCCATCCGCGAGGCGCTGCTGCACGCACTGGCCAACGCGCGCCACGAGGTGTTCATCGTCACCCCCTACTTCATTCCGGACGAGCCGGTGCTGGAAGCGGTGCTGCTGGCACGCAAGGCCGGCGTGCGCGTGCGCCTGCTCACCCCGCTGAAGACCGACCACCTCATCTTCGACCTGGGCCGCGCCCCCTACATGCGCGAGCTGGTGGAGGCGAGCGCCGAAGTGCGCTGCTACACCCCCACCATGCTGCATGCCAAGGTCGTGCTGGTGGATGAGGCGCTGGTGCAGATCGGCTCGGCCAATCTGGACTACCGCTCGCTGCTGATCAACTACGAGCTGGTGGATTTCGTCCACGATCCCGCCTTCGCTCGGCGCCTGCGCGCCGAACTGGAACAGCTGTGGACGAAGACGGTGCCCTATGTGCCGCCGCCGGATAAGCTCAGCCGCCTCCGGGAGAACCTCAGCCGCATCATCACCCCGGCGCTGTGACAGAAGGAGCCGCCATGACCCTCGCCCTCTCCACCCTGCTCTATGCGCTGTTCGTGCTGCTCAACCTGGCGGTGGTGGCCCACCTGCTCTACACCCGTCGGCCCACCCAGTCGCTCATCTTCTGGACGCTGATTCTGCTGCTGCTCCCCTTCCTCGGACCGTTTCTCTATGTGCTGTTCGGCTCGCGCAAGCTGTTCGGCCGCCTGAGCAAGCAGCCGCTCACCTTCGACGGCGCCACCGCCCCGGAGGACACCACGCCGCTCGGACGCATGCTGGCCCGCTGCGCCATGCCTCCGGCCCGACCGGGAAACCGGGCGGCCTTCACCTTCGACCCGGCACAGGCACGAGACTGGTTCAGCGAGGCCATCGAAAATGCCCGCGAGCGCATCTGGCTGGAGAGCTACATCTTCGCCACCGACGGCACCGGTCGGCGGCTGATCCGGGCGCTGGCCGACAAGGCCCGTCAGGGGGTGGACGTGCGCCTGCTCATCGACGGCATCGGCAGCCTGCCGGCCTGGCTGCGTCCCGGCCTGTTCCGCGACCTGCGTGAGGCCGGTGGGCACGTGGCCTTCTTCCAGCCCCTCTCCCATCCGCTGCGCGGCGCCCCGGACCTGCGCAACCATCGCAAGATCTACCTGTTCGACAACCACACCCTGCTTGTAGGCGGCATCAACCTGGCCAGCGAATATCTGGATCCGGACGCGCCCGGTCACTGGGTGGACTTCACCTGCCGCGTGTCCGGCCCCGTGCTGGCCGACCATGAAGCCCTGTTCCGGCAGGACTGGGCCTGGGCCACCGGCGAGCGCCTGCCCGCCACAGCCGTGCCGCCGCCCATCGGCGAGGCGCTGATGCGGCTGGTGCCCACCGGCCCCGACACCCGGGAGGACACGGTGCGGGACGCGCTGGTGCAGGCCATCGTGTGCGCGCGAGAGGAGGTGCTCATCGTCACCCCCTACTTCATTCCCGACGAGCAGATCCTGCAGGCAGTGCTCATCGCCTGCAAGGCCGGCGTGCGCGTGCGTCTGCTCACGCCCGAACGCACCGACAATATCGCCTCCCGTCTGGGGCGCGCCCACTACATGCGCGAGCTGGCCGAGGCCGGCGCCGAGATCGGCTGCTACACCCCCACCATGCTGCACGCCAAGGTGTTCGTCATCGACCGCCGGTTCGCACTGGTGGGCTCCGCCAATCTGGACTACCGCTCCATGCTGCGCAACTACGAGCTGATGGACATCGTGCTGGACGCCGAATTCATCGCCCGTCTGCAAGATGAGGTGGACCGCCTCTGGCGCGACAGCGTGCCCTATGCGCCCGCCGACAGCGGCTGGGCGCGCATGGGCGAAAACCTCTTCCGCCTGTTCACCCCCATGATGTGACCGACCATGCTGCGCCCCCGACTGACTCCCATCTCTCCCCCCGCTGCCGACACCGCCCCGCTGCCGGCGCGCTTCACCCTGCTGGTGTGGAACGCCCACAAACTGCCCATGCACCGGCTGGCACACTGCCATCTGCCACCCGCCGACCTGTGGCTGCTGCAAGAAGCCCGCGTCACCGTCGAAGCGCCGCCGCCCTGGCCCCAGTGGTTCATGAGTCCCAACCTGCACCGGCCTCGCTGCGACTGCGGCGTGCTCACTGCCAGCCGCTACGACCTCGCCCCCCTGCGCCAGTTCCTCAGCCAGCGGCGCGAACTGCGCTGGCTCACCCACAAGAGCGCCCTGCTCACCCGCCACCCCCTGCCCGGCGGCGACGCCCTGTGGCTGCTCAACGCCCACATGCTGCTCACCCGTGGCCGCCGCCACCTGCGGGCGGAGCTGGACAGCTGGTCCGAGGCGCTGGCGGAACACCACGGCCCACTGATCGTCGCCGGCGACTTCAACACCTGGTCCCGCACCCGCCTGCGCCTGCTGCGCCACTGGGCCGAGCGCCACGGCCTCATCTGGCCACAGCCCGACCACGCCCACCATGTGCGCCACCACGCCGGCCAGCCGCTGGACCACCTGCTCTACCGCGACCTGACGCTGGAGCGGTTCGAAGCGCTGGAAACACCCTGCTCCGACCACAACCCCCTCTGGGCGCGTTTTTCCGTGTGAAAACGCGCCGCGCACCGGCGCGGCAACCTGCAAAAATGGGGGAGACCCCGTCTCCTGAGGCAAAAAACGTCTGAAACAGGGCAAAACCGGCATTTTCCCGCGCGGCGACGGGCGCGTCAGGCGGGCAACCTGCAGAAATGGGGGAGACCCCGTTTCTTCACATTGCTGAACCGGGCGCCCTCCATTCACAAAGACACTGCTTCAACCTTGACTGCCGCCCCTGTGACTGCATATATAATGTCACCATGGTCAGAGTGGTGATCGATACCAGCGTTTTCGTCGCTGGCATGC
>NZ_WFYD01000129.1 GCF_015490265.1 Sulfurivirga sp.
GCCCGCCGAAAGGCGGGCGATATCATGCAACCGGGCAGTGTCTGTCACAGCACCAGCGGCAGGAAGAAGCTGCCTCCTCTGCGGATGATGCGCATGGGGAACTTGCGCCCCTTGGGCAGCTTTCTGATGAGGGCTTTCAGCTCCTCAGGCGAGTGGACTGGCCGGAAGGCAATGCTGACGATGATGTCACCCGGCTGCAGGCCCGCCTTGGCTGCCGGACCGCCGGTCACCTGAACCACCTTGACGCCATAGCGAAGATGCAACGCCGCCTTCTCTTTCTCGCTCAGCGGCTCCACCACGGCGCCAAAGTCACTGGCCGCGGCCGGCTGCTCGGAGGACGCCGCGGACTCGCTTGAACCGGACTTGGCAGCGATCTTCACCGTCAGCGTCTTGCGCTTGCCCTTGCGCAGCACCACCACCTTCACCTGCTTGCCCACAGGGGTCATGCCCACAAGCGGCGGCAGGTCGGAGGACTTCTCGATGCGCTGGCCGTCGTATTCGATGATGATGTCACCCGGCTCGATGCCCGCCTTGGCCGCGGGGGAGTTCTTGCCCACTTCGGCCACCAGCGCGCCATAGGGCCGCTTCATGCCGAAGGCGGCGGCAAGATCGGCGTTCACCTCCTGAATGGTGACGCCGAGGAAGCCGCGCTCTACCTTACCCTTGGTCATCAACTGGTTGGCCACGTTCATGGCCACCTCGATGGGAATGGAGAACGACAGCCCCATGTAGCCACCGGATTTACTGAAGATCTGCGAGTTGATGCCCACCACCTCGCCACGCATGTTGATCAGCGGGCCGCCGGAGTTGCCGGGATTGATGGGCACGTCCGTCTGGATGAACGGCACATAATTCTCATCCGGCAGGCTGCGCCCCTTGGCGCTGACGATGCCGTGGGTGACGGTGTAGTCCAGCCCGAAGGGCTGACCGATGGCCAGCACCCACTGCCCCACCTTCAGCTGGCGTGAGGAGCCGATCTTCGCCGCCGGCAGACCCTTGGCGTCGATCTTGAGCAGGGCCACATCGGTGGCCTTGTCACGCCCCACCAGCTTTGCCTTGAACTCGCGCCGGTCGGACATGCGCACGATGATGTCGTCCGCCCCGTCGATCACATGGTTGTTGGTGAGGATGTAGCCGTCGGAACGGATAATGAAACCGGAACCGAGCGAATGCACCTCCTGCTGCCTGGGCGCCTGCTGCAGCTGACGCGGATCAATGCCGAAGAAGAAGCGCAGAATCTCCGGCGGCACCCCCTGAAACTGCGGCGGCAGCGTCTTCAGATGCTTGGTGGTGCTGATGTTGACCACCCACTTTTCCGTCTGCTCGGCCAGCTGTGAGAAATCCGGCAGGTTGACCTGCACGGGCGCGGGCTGCGCCGCCGGTGCGTTCTGTGCCGACTTGCCAAAATCGAAAAAGGCCTGGCTCTGGCTGCTCACCAGCAATGCAGCAGCCAGCGCCGTGCCTCTCAACCAATATCCAGCCATTGTCTGTCTCCTTGCGTAAGAATTCTTGTCATCATCGGCGGCTCGATCCGGGCGAACCGCCGCACCACACCCCACCCGGCAAGCATACCGACAACCGCCCCCAGCAAGGCTGACCATTCCATTGAGAACAGCGCCCTGCCCACCAGACCGCCGATGAAAAACCCGAGCAACGGGACGCCATAGGCCCACAGGCTCTGGCGCAGCAGCGCCCCTTCCGACAGCGCCAGCACCACCCGGTCGCCCGGTCGGGCATGAAGCGTGTTGGGTAATTTAATGGGGGCGGAACGGGCGGAAAACAAGTTTTCCAGCACGCCTGTGCCGCAGGCACCCTTGGCGGCACAGCTGCCGCAACCGCTCTGGCGCACCGTCTCCACCCAGGCCCATTCGCCTTCCACCCGCACCACCGTGCCGGTGCTCTCGTGCATCATCGACTCGCTCATGGTGTAGTAGTATAGGCAACCCGAACCGACGTAACGCAACCATGGTCCACACGGAACGCACCCGCACCGACGTGCTCATCATCGGCAGCGGCATTGCCGGGCTCACCTGCGCCCTGCACCTGGCCGATCACTGTCAAGTGACCGTCATCGCCAAGACGTCACTGGACGAGGGCGCCACCCGCTGGGCGCAGGGTGGCATCGCCGCCGTACTCGATCCTTCCGACTCGGTGGAGGCTCATGTGGCCGACACCCTGGCAGCTGGCGCCGGTCTGTGCGACCCGGCCATCGTGCGCCATGTGTCCGAAAACAGCCGCGCCATGATCGACTGGCTGGTCTCCCTGGGCGTGCCCTTCTCCCGCTGCGAGGCCAGCGAGCACTGCCCCACGCCCTTTCACCTGACTCAGGAAGGCGGACACAGCCACCGCCGTGTCATCCACGTGGCCGACCACACGGGCCGCAGCGTGGAGCAGGTGCTGCTGGATCACGCCAAGGCCCATGAGAACATCTGCCTGATGTCCCGACACGAAGCCATCGATCTGCTGCGGGATGACGGCACCATCATCGGCGCCCATGTGCTGTCGAAGAATACCGGCACCATCAAGACCATGCAGGCGCGTGCCGTGGTGCTGGCCACAGGCGGCGCCTCCAAGGCCTACCTCTACACCAGCAATCCGGACACCTCCACCGGCGACGGCATCGCCATGGCCTGGCGCGCCGGCTGTCGGGTGGTCAACATGGAGTTCAACCAGTTCCACCCCACCTGCCTGTATCACCCCCACGACCGCGCCTTTCTCATCTCCGAGGCGGTACGGGGTGAAGGCGGCATTCTGCGCCTGCCCTGGGGTGAACGTTTCATGCATCACTACGACGAACGGGGTGAGCTAGCGCCGCGGGACATCGTCGCCCGCGCCATCGACTCAGAGCTGAAGAAACACGGCATCGACCATGTGCTGCTGGACATCACCCACCGGGGCCCGGCCTTCATCCGGCGTCACTTCCCCACCATCTACGAGCGCCTGCTCAAGGTGGGCATCGACATGACCCGCGAGCCGATTCCCGTGGTGCCCGCGGCACACTATACCTGTGGCGGCGTGCTCACCGACATCGAAGCACGCACCGATCTGCCCGGCCTGTGGGCCGTGGGTGAAACCGCCTACACCGGCCTGCACGGCGCCAACCGTCTGGCCAGCAACTCCCTGCTGGAAGGACTGGTATTCGGGCGGGACGCCGCCCGCTCCATCCTCCAATGGCTGCAGGACACGCCACCGCGGAAGATCAAGGCGCCGCTATGGGACAGCTCGCGCGCCCGCGACCCGCAGGAGCAGGTGCTCATCAGTCACGACTGGGACGAGATCCGCCGTACCATGTGGGACTATGTGGGCATCGTGCGCTCCGACCAGCGCCTGAAACAGGCGCAGAAGCGCATCCGCGTCATCCAGCAGGAGGTGGAAGACTACTACTGCCGCCACACCGTCAACGCCAACCTGATCGAACTGCGCAATCTGGCGCTGGTGGCCGAGCTGATCATCCTCAGCGCCCGCCGCCGCAAGGAAAGCCGAGGCCTGCACTACAACAAGGACCACCCGGACATGCGCAAGACGGCACGGCCCACCGTGCTCAAACCGCGTTGACCCGCTAAAATTTCCGCATCCGAACGATCACCGAGGAGCTCCGTTCATGAACGCAGACTGGCAGCAGTTTCTGGAACAGCAGGGCGCGCAATTTGACGAACATGGCCGCGTGACTACCTTTGGCGAACCCGATCTGGAACGGGTGCTGGTCAAGCACGGCCCGGTGGCCGTGCCCCTGACCGGCATGGCGCTGGTCCAGGTCAGCGGCGAGGATGCCAAGACCTTCCTGCAGGCACAGCTGACCAACGACATTGAGGAGGTCAGCAACAAGACCGGCCAGCTGGCCGCATGGTGCGATCCCAAGGGGCAGGTGCTGGCGCTGTTCTGGATCCTGATGTACGAGCGCGACTATTACCTGATCTTCGACGCCAGCCTGAAGGAGACCATCCTCAAGCGGCTGCAGATGTTCGTGCTGCGTTCGAAGGTCACCCTCACCGACCGCAGCGATGATCTGGCGCTGGTGGGTTATGGCGGAGACTTCGGCGACCTTGATCTTCAGCGGGCGCTGGACGCCAAGGTCAAGGAAACCTGGTCCGCCGCCATGGTGCCCATGGAAGGGCTGCGCAAGATCAAGGCCATGAAGATTCCCGGCCCCTACCACCGCTACCTGCTGCTGGGGCCGGTGGATCAGATGAAACAGGCATGGGAAAAGCTGCTGGTCAACGCGGACCGCTGCAACCAGTACGACTGGCACCTGATGGACATCGTCGCCGGCATCCCGGTGGTCACGGACGCCATCAGCGGCCGGTTTGTCGCCCAGATGCTCAACCTGGACAAACTAGGCGCCATCAATTTCAAGAAGGGCTGCTTTCCCGGTCAGGAGATCATCGCCCGGCTGCACTTCCGCGCCACCGTGCCCAAGCGCATGTTCCGCCTGCACAGTGACGTGCCCATCGAAGCCACGCCCGGCGAGACCTACTCCGCCGAAGACGAAAAGGGCAAGCGCATCGAGTTCGAACTGCTGTGGCAGCGCCCCGACCCCATCGAAGGACAGCTGGTGCAGGCGGTGGCCAATGTCAAGACACTGGCCCAGGCCCAGGGCGACCTGAACGTCAATGGCCAGCCGCTGCGCATCGAGCCGCTGCCCTATCCGGTGCTGGACGAAGACTGAGCCGGGGCCGTATGACCGCCTCCCGCCGGGGAGGCTCGTTCAAGGCAAAACAGGCTCACTGCCCGGGAATCATCCCGGACTCGGTGGGCATGTTGGGTGCGCCCGGTGCAGGCGGCGGAGCGATGATGTGACTGTTCCACAGAGAGCCGAACAGCAGCCCCAGCGCCATGGCCACGCCGCAGACGGTCAGCCAGCGCTTGCGGCGCACCTTTTCGGCCTCCGTGGCGGTGTCCGGATCAAAGTCACGGAAATAGAGCAGGATGAAGCCGGTCAGCCCGGCGATGAACAGCAGATTGCCCAGAATGGGCAGATGGAATACCAGTGCGGCCACCGCCGTCACCAGCACGGCGGCAAACGCCCACAGTAGTGCATTCATTGAGTCTTTCTCCCAGAGTTGGAACGGAGGTATTGTAGCGGATGTACAAGCTGGTCTTCTTCGTCCCCGTCACCCACGTAGAACAGGTCAAGCAGGCGGTGTTCGACGCCGGCGCCGGACGTATCGGCAATTATGACCGCTGCAGCTGGCAGGTGCTCGGTGAAGGCCAGTTCCGCCCCCTTGATGGCGCCAACCCCTTTCTCGGCCAGCAGGGCGAGGTGGAGAAGGTGGCCGAATACCGGGTGGAAATGGTGTGTGACGACGCCCACATCGAGAAGGCCGTGCAGGCGCTCAAGGCGGCACACCCGTATGAGACGCCGGCCTATGACGTATGGAAGCTGGCTGACCTGTGTGACTGACCTCTTTGATCAACCGGCTTGAAAGGTCCACACAAAAAGATTCCCAAAAAGATGTTGATTTCCGAATTTTCTTATATTATTATGAAGTCTCACTGTTACAGACAGTGACCTCCTCTTGAAGAGCTTTGTTTGAACTTTCGTTCGTCCGAATGGAAAGGCACCCGACATTCACCGTTGAATGTCGGGGTTTTTTATGCCCGCCTGATGAGTCGGGCAACCTGTGCTGAATGGCAAAACGGGAGATTCAACGGCCCAGCTTGTCCTGATCCAGATCACACACCTTGCGCATGCGCAGGCCGTTGCTCTTGACGAAGTTCATCACATACTCATACATGCCCGGATTTTCCTGCTCCAGACGGTCGTCGATGATGAGGCACTTCTGTCCGTCATAGAGCTCCGGGTGCAACAGGTCGGAATAGACCAGGCGGTGCTGCTTGCCATAGCTGGCCATCATCGAAGAGATCCGGTCGATCCAGTCGCTGGGACGGAACTTGCGCCCATCCTCGGTATAGCCTTCGATAATGTATTTGCAGTGCACCTTTTCCAACCCTTTAGACAAACCTCAAACAGCGGAATTCTACCACACTCCGGGTCGGCAAAATACCGCCAAAGATGGCATAATACCGCCTTTGTCCAACAATCCCGGCAAGAGCGATGACCCAGTTTCCCACGGACGATCTGCGCATTCGCGACATCACCGAAGTGGTGCCGCCCAGGGACCTGCACGAACGCTTTCCCATCAGCGATACGGCGGCACGGACGGTCCATGAAACCCGCCGGCAGATTCACGACATCCTCTACGGCAGGGACGACCGCCTGCTGGTGGTCATCGGCCCCTGCTCCATCCATGATCCGGATGCGGCGCGGGATTATGCCGAACGCCTGAAACATGAGGCCGAGCGCCATCGGGAAGACCTGCTTGTGGTCATGCGGGTCTATTTCGAGAAGCCGCGCACCACCGTGGGCTGGAAAGGTCTGATCAACGACCCGGATCTTGACGAAACCTTCAAGATCAACAAGGGGCTGGCGCTGGCGCGCGAGCTGCTGCTCGACATCAACAACATGGGCGTGCCCGCCGCCACCGAGTTTCTGGACCTGATCTCCCCTCAGTACATCGCAGATCTGGTCAGCTGGGGCGCCATCGGCGCGCGCACGACCGAGAGTCAGGGCCACCGCGAGCTGGCCTCCGGCCTCTCCTGCCCCGTGGGTTTCAAGAACGGTACCGACGGCAGCATCAAGATCGCCGTGGACGCCATCCGCGCCGCCATGAGACCGCACATCTTCCTGTCACTGACCAAGGACGGCCGCTCCGCCATCTTCTCCACCACCGGCAACGAAGACTGTCATGTCATCCTGCGTGGTGGCGCCAAAGGGCCCAACTATGACGAGGCGTCCGTGATGGAAGCGGTCGAACAGCTCAAGGCCGCCGGCGTGCAGGAAAGACTCATGATCGACTGCTCCCACGCCAACAGCAACAAGCAGTACGAACGCCAGCTGATCGTGGCCGAGGACATCTCCCGCCAGCTGCGTGAGGGGCAGAGTGCTCCCTACATCATGGGCGCCATGGTGGAAAGCCATCTCAAGCCGGGGCGTCAGGACGTCATTCCCGGCCAGCCGCTGGAGTATGGCGTCAGCATCACCGACGCCTGCATCGGCTGGGACGACAGCGAACAGGTGCTCAAGCTGCTGGCCGAAGGCGTGCGCGCCCGTCGTGAAAAAAAATGAACCGGACTTGACGTGGGCGGCTGCCGCCGCCCACCCAAACCCGTTCATCCATTCCCGCAATCAGGAGCACCTGCCCCATCTGCATGGAAATCCATTCTTCCTGAGAATCTGACATTTCGGCAAACGCTCATTCAGACCCTCCCAAGTTCCATGCTTCCTGGCGCCCTACTGGATCATTTCAGTGGTTAGATGAATGATCGGCCTGTTCATCGCGCTGGTTGCCGGCCCGCTGTGGGCCGTGGCGCACGCGCTGCCCGAATCCGAAGGTGGGTTTTTCGGGCGCTGGTCGCTTCAGGGCTACCAGCTTCTGCTGGGTGTGATGCTCCGGCCCATGTTCATGGTGATCGCGCTGTTTGGCGCCATGATCCTCGCCAAGCTGGGCATGGACGTCGTGCTGCTGGTATTCGGGATCGCTTCTGACGGGGCGCTGATCACCGGCAGCAGTTGGAGCATTCTCGGCGGGCTGGTCATGGTGGTCATCTTCACCCTGATCGTGATCACCGTGATGAACAAGACCCACGAGCTGATCTACCTGCTGCCCGACCGCGTGCTCCAGTGGATCGGCGTCAGCGGCATGTCCCTCGGCGAAGATGCCGTGGCTGGCCGTGTTGAGGGAGGTGCCGGTCAGATCAAGAGTGGGGCGCATACCGCTGTGACGGCAGGGGTGAGTGCCATGCGCAAGGCAGGAGTCAAAAACTCTCAGCAGAATAACTCCAGCCATGAACCCAATCCGTCCCACCAGACGGAGGGTGGAGAGACTCCAAGCGAAAGAGGTAATTGATAAGACGGTTATAAAATTCAACCCCGGTCTTGCGCCGGGTTTTTCTTAGGATACAATGCAACTAGAAACGGTTGCAAAATGACGCGAAAAGATCGGCTGGCAGACAAATTCAGGGCGGC
>NZ_WFYD01000130.1 GCF_015490265.1 Sulfurivirga sp.
GCAGCCAGGCATAGCCCAGTGGAGAGTTAAAAAGCATGTTGCCCTTTACAAAACGATTATTTTTCCTGCAAAACGATTATATGACAGCTGTTGTTCTTCAAAACGTTTACGAAATGCGTTTCAAGTGAAACCTACGCCACGGGCACGACGGTCAGCAGCCGTTCGATCACCTGGTCGGGCGTGATGCCTTCCGCTTCGGCATCGAAGGTGAGCAGCAGGCGGTGGCGCAGCACGTCGGCGGCCAGCGCCCGCACATCATCCGGGCTGACAAAATCCTTGCCGGCCAGCCATGCATGGACCCGGGCGGTGCGTGCCAGCGCCAGTGTGGCGCGGGGGCTTGCGCCATACTGGATCCAGCGGGCCAGGTCCTTGTCCCACGCATCCGGCTGGCGGGTGGCCAGAATCAGCTGCACGATATAGGTGCGCACGCTGTCGGCCATGTGCAGGTCAAGCACGGCGCGGCGGGCCTCGAAAAGGGCATCCTGCGACAGAGGTTCCGGCAGCGCTTCATCCTCGTGGCGCGCCTCGGCTTCCACCAGTTGGAGAATGCGCTGCTCCGCCTCGGCATCACGGGGATAGTCGATGTCGACCTTGATGAGGAAGCGGTCCAGCTGCGCTTCCGGCAGCGGGTAGGTGCCTTCCTGCTCGATGGGGTTCTGGGTGGCCATGACCATGAACAGCCGGGGCATGGGCAGGGTGCGATTGCCCACGGTCACCTGTCCTTCGGCCATGGCTTCCAGCAGGGCGGACTGCACTTTGGCCGGCGCCCGGTTGATCTCATCGGCCAGAATGAGATTGTGGAAGATGGGGCCGGGCTGGAACTCGAACACGCCCGCCTCATGTCGCCACACTTCGGTGCCGGTGACATCGGACGGCAGCAGGTCGGGGGTGAACTGAATGCGGTGGAAGTCACCCTCGATGAGATTGGCCAGAGTGCGCACCGCCTTGGTCTTGGCCAGCCCCGGCGGGCCTTCCACCAGCAGATGGCCGTCGGCCAGCAGGGTGATGAGCATGCGTTCGGTCAGCGCAGGCTGGCCGATGATGTGTCGGTTCAGGGTTTCCAGCAGGGTGTGAAAGCGTTCCGGGTTCATGGTTTCTCCGCAAGCAGTATGGCACGCAGCGGGGCCGGGTGGCCCTCGATGGTGCGGCGGGCGTCTTCCGGGTCGAGCCAGTCGGACAGGGACTGCCCTTTGGTCCAGTCCGTCAGGCGCTGTTCCTCCGGCGTGGTGGGGGTGGTGTCCACACAGCGCACCTGGTCGAAGCCGCAGCGGCGCAGCCAGCCGGTCAGTTCCGTCACCGAGGGGATGAACCACACATTCTTCATGCCGGCGTAACGGTCCGCCGGCAGCAGCAGCTGGCCGGCCTGTTCGGGAATGACCAGCGTCTCCAGCACCAGCGTGCCACCGGATCTGAGCTGTGCCTTCAGCTCCAGCAGGTGGTCGATGGGGCTGCGGCGGTGATAGAGCACGCCCATGCTGAACACTACATCGAAGGCGCCGTTGACCGGAACGGGCAGCCGTTCCAGCGGCAATGGCAGCAGCCACACCGGATGCTCGCCCAGCAGGCGGCGGGTGAGCAGAAACTGGGCCACGAACAGCCGTGTCGGGTCGATGCCGATGACGGCTTCGGCGCCGGCAGCGCGCATGCGCCACAGGTGATAGCCGGAGCCGCAGCCCACATCCAGCACCCGCCTGCCGGTCAGATCCGGCAGATGGGGGCGCAGCCGCTCCCATTTAAGGTCGGAGCGCCACTCGGTGTCGATGAACAGATCGTACAGCCGCCACGGCCCCTTGCGCCAGGGCATGAGCATGCGCGCGGCGCGCCGCAGGGTTTCTGCCTGTTCATCCGTCAGCGTGCCACAGGCGCGCACGGCAGGCGCGTCCAGCTCCACCCGTTCGGCGACCGGCAGTTCATCCACCAGCGCCAGCGCCTCGCCGAAGCGGGGCAGGTGACCGTCCCCGTCCGGGTCGAGCGCCTCGGCCAGCAGGGGTGGCAATTGCGTCAGCCATGGACGGAAGGCCCGCTCCCGTTCCAGCAGCGGCCACAGGGTGATCAGGTGGCGGTAAAAGGCGCTCAGCATCATCTGAAAGCCACCAGCGAGATGAAGTTGTAGGCCTGAAACCAGGGGGTGGCGTGGCGGAAGCCGGCCTGAGCCAGCCGGTCGAGATGGGTTTGCAGCGTGTCGGTGACCAGCACGTTTTCCAGCGCGGCGCGTTTCTGGCTGATTTCCAGCTCGGAGTAGCCGTTGGCGCGTTTGAATTGCAGGTGCAGATGCTCCACCGCCTCCTGCGCCACCGGGTCGTCGAAATGGATTTTTTCCGAAAGGATGAGCACGCCGCCCGGCCGCAGGCCGGCGTGGATGCGCGCCAGCAGTGGCAGACGGTCTTCAGGCGGCACGAATTGCAGCGTGAAGTTCATCACCACTACCGAGGCGCCCTCGATGGGCGTTTCACGCACATCCTCACAGCGCAGGGTGATGGGAATGGGCGAGCGGTAGGCATCCACATATTCCCGCGCCCGTTCCAGCATGGCCGCGCTGTTGTCCACGGCGATGATCTCGCAGCCACAGTCCTCCGGCAGGTGACGACGCAGGGTGAGCGCCACCGCGCCCAGCGAGCAGCCCAGATCGTAGAGCCGGCTGCCGGGCTGGTGGTAGCGGGCCGCCAGCTCGCCGCTGCCGGTGAGCATGGTCTGATAGCCGGGCACGGAGCGGCGGATCATGTCCGGAAACACCGCCGCCACCGAGCGGTCGAACTGAAAGGCGCCGACCGCCTCGCTGTGGGCGAACAGGGTGTCCTTTTCGCTGAGGGATGCGTCCATGACGCCTATTTTATGGGTTTTGCCGCCGCGCCGCCGGGCGGCTGGACGGTGACTCTGCAAAAATGGGGGAGACCCCGTTGTTTCACGTGAAACCTCAGCCGAACACGACCCAGGCGACGGCGAAGGTGGCCAGACCGATCAGCGTCAGTGCCACGGCGCTGTGAACGGCAGTGTGCTTTTCGGCGAACCAGGCGGCGTAGAAGGCCTTGAGCAGGTCGTTGGAACCGGCGGCGATGAGAATGGCCATGGCCAGCTCATGCAGCGGCGCCTTGAACTGGCCGGTGAGCAGGGAGAGCACGAAGGGATCCACGTCGGTGAAGCCGACGATCAGCGCCAGGGTGTTGAGGCCAGCGCTGCCGTAGTGACTGCTGACGAAGTGGGTGATGGCCATCATCAGCACGAACAGGGCGGCGAAGGTGAAGGCGATCTTCAGATCCAGCGGGTTGTAGTGGTCCTTGTCAAAGGCCACGCCGATCTTGCGCACCCGCCGCTCGCGCCACAGGTAGAAGCCGCCCAGCGCTGTGGACAGCACTGCAAGCACAGCCAGCGGCCCGGCCAGCAGCAGGGCGATCTGCCACTGGAAGATGGCGGCGATGATCCACAGGCGCACATACATCATGGCGGTGGCCAGCACGATACCGCCGCTCCAGCGGTAGTAGGGCCGGGGCGCGTCACGGGATTCCTTGGCCAGTACAACGGTGGTGGCGGTGGAGGAGTAGATGCCGCCGAACAGCGCTGTGACCAGCACGCCCTGATTGGGGAAGAAGTAGCGCTGCGCCACGTAGCCGAAATAGGAGATGGCGGAGACGACCACCACCGCCAGCCAGATCTTGAACGGCGACACCGGCAGCCATGCCGCCACGGGCTGGTCCGGCAGCAGCGGCAGGATCACCGCCGAGAGAAGCAGCAGTTTGGCGAGGGTGAAGATCTCCTCCGGCGCCAGGGTGGAGCTCACCTTGCGGATCTGCTCGCGCATGCTGAGCAGAAAGACGATGGCCACGAACACCGCCACCAGCAGCCACAGGGGAAAGCTGGCTGCCAGCACGCCGTAGTGGTAGACAAGCAGGGCGATGATGAAGGTGATCAGGCTGGTGTGGCCCTGGGCCAGCTGCCGCCAGTAGAGCAGAGCGTAGAGCAGCGTCAGGGCCGCCAGCCCGGCGTAGAAGCTGATGGGACTGAGCAGATGGAGCAGCCAGCCGGTCAGGGCGATGAAGGTATAGGTGCGCGTGCTGCCCAGATAGAGCTGCGGTTCCTCTTCGGAGAAGCGGCGGCGGTACTCACGGATCTCCAGCCCGGTGAGAAAGCCGAACAGGGTGACCACCGCCAGCTGGAACCACAGGGCGTGCTGCAGCTGGGACCAGTCCAGCGAGAACATCAGCGCATGCGCTCCAGTTCACAGGCGCGGAAAGCCTCGGTGCGGGCGCGGCATTCGCGCAGGTCCACACGGCCGCCGCTGCCGCTGTCCACTGCGAAGACCAGACACTTGGCGTCTCGCCAGCGCACCCACTGCCTCTGCGCCTTGCGCAGCGCCTGCTGCTGGCGGGGTGTCATGTTGAAGAAGACCTTGGCGTAGGCGGCATTGAGCCGTCTGTCCTGCCGGCGCCATTCCTCCTTCAGGCAGGCTTCGGCCATCTGCTGGTCCATCGCCCCGGCGATGCATTTGCGATAAGCGTCGCTCAGGCTGTCGTCGCAGCGCTTGTCGGCGGTGGCCAGCAGGGGCAGCGTCAGCAGGGCGAGGGCAAGGATCGCTTTTGACATGTTCGGCTCTCCTGTCGGACGGGGTCTCCCCAAATATTACCCGATCCCTTTCAGACCCGCTTTGCCAGCAGATGAATGTAGGTGCCCATGTCGCGGAAAACCGGTTCGCGGCAGTATTTGCGCTCCACCTGTTCCAGTTCGGCAAGATCCGTGGCGGCGCGGGCCTCCTCCGGCATGTAGTCGTGAAAGACGCGGATGCCGGTCTGGGTGACGGGTTCAAAGCCGTGCTCTTTCAGCCACCCCCGCAAAATTTCCGGCTTCTGGGGGTGGGGCGGGGTCAGCTTTCTGCCGCGGCCGAGCCACTTTTCTTCCAGCACGTAGCGCAGCCGCCAGCCACCGCGCAGCAGGTTGCGGTAGACCAGCGAGTGGTGGTTGTAGAACAGCAGCGACAGGTGCCCGCCGGGGCGCACCCGGTCGGCCACCTGCGCCAGCGTCTCCAGCGGATGCGCCAGCCATTCGATGACCGCATGGAACAGCACCAGATCCTGTTGCGGCAGTTCGGCGGCCAGCTGCTGGGCGGGGCAGTGGCGCAGGGTGGCGCGCAGGCCCCGCGCGTCCAGTTCGGCGCGGGTGCGTTCGAGCATCTTTTCGGAAATATCGCAGGCGGTGAGCGTATGACCCGCCTCGGCGAACCAGACGCTCATCTGACCCAGTCCGCAGCCGGCATCCCATACGGTCAGAGGCGGGCCATCGCGCAGGGGAGCCAGATCCTCCTTCAGCAGCGCCAGACGCAACTGGCCCTTGAAGCTGCCGTAGATGCGCTGCTCGAACTTTTCTACCAGCGGGTCGAAGTTGCGATCGGTGAGAGATGGCATGGCTCCTCACATTATAAGAGGAGCCGTGTTGTGTCGGATCAGACGTTATGTTCGCCCTTGTTGAAAGCGATAAAGGTTGCTTTTTCTTTCGGTTCGGGGGGCAGGTCACCCAGGATCTTTTCCACGAAACTGTTCCGCGGCAGAGAAAGCATTTCGTTGAAGCGTTTCTCAAAGCCTATGGTGGAAACCGGTTTGGCGGAAAGCCCCACTCCGCAGACACTCCCTGCCTTGGCACCGGGCCAGATTTCCATATTGTCAGGCAGGCTCATCAACTTGGTGTGCAGGGTGTCGAACAGTTGATGTGCCATTCTTTCGGCCTGTCCATGCAAGTCAGGCCGGCCTACACTGCCGACAAACAGTGTGTGTCCCGTTATGACAAACCAGGGTTCATCGCCTCGTGAGCGGTCTGTGACGATCAGGCAAATATGGTCCGGTGTATGGCCGGGGGTGTAGATGACCCGTGCCTGGACATTGCCCACCGTCAGCACATCACCTTCCTGCACACCCAGAAAGGTGTGTTTGACCGGTGCCTGATGCCACAAAACGTATTCTGCACCGCTCTTTTCTGCCAAGGCAGGCCCGCCGGAAAAATGGTCAGCATGCACATGGGTATCCACTACATAGCGGATACGCACTCCAAGCCGTTCTGCTTCATCAAGAAACCATTGCTCATCTCCCTGGAAGACATCCACGGCGATGGCCTGTCCCTGTCCGGCGCAGCCGAACAGGTATGCCAGTGAGGAAGGGTCCTGCGGGACAATGCGTTGCTGCAAGAACATGACAGCCTCCTTTTACGCGCTGGGTTGGGAAAAAGTTTCTATGGCGCCGCCTTCCGCGCGCCATTCGGGCAGACCTTCTTCCAGTCGCAGTGCCTGAATGGCTTTGCTTCGCATGGCCGAAACGGCTTTGTGAGAGAAGGTGCAGTAGGGGCCGCGGCAGTAGGCGACGACGGTTTTTCCTTTTGGGTCAAAGTGTTCAAGAAAGGTATCAATCTGATCCGGTGGCACATTGAGTGCGCCGGGTATGTGTCCACGGGCATATTCCTCCGGTGGCCTGACATCCAGTAGGAGCACTCTGTCCTCCTTGGCAATCTGGCGCAGCGTGTCAAAATCAATGGCAGGGAGTTCTCCCTGTTCCTGCCAGTAGTGTTCGAGAATACGGCTGATTTCGGCCAGATGCTTTTCCGCGCTGCGGCGCAAACAGCGGATGGCCTGCACGATATCGTCACCGGCCAGATGGTAGATGCGCTGTCGGCCTGCCCGTTCTACGGTCACCAGTCCCACCCTGCGCAACTGCTGCAGATGGCGGGAAGTATTGGCCACGCTCAGGCCGGCCAGCTCTGCCAGTTCTTCAACGCTGCGTGGCGCTTGTGCCAGGTATTCGAGCATTTCCAGCCGCTGTGGTGAGGCCAGCTGCTGAGCCATCTGGGCAATCTGTTCATATATCTCCTTTTTCAGTGTCATGCTCACCTCTAAGCCTCTAAGATCAAATTATCAATTGTTCGATTGAATATTAAATCTTAGAGGGGTAGAATGCAAACCAAATGATGTCGGATTGGAAAATGACAGAACTCAGACACGGAATACGCGAGAACCTGCCACAGTTCACCCTGCAGCTTCTGCAGGTGTTTTTTGTCGGGCTGACCATCGGCATGATGCGTACGGTCGTGCCTGTGTTGGCAGAAAAGTCCTTTGGGATCAAGGATCAGTTTCTGTTGCTGGTGAGCTTTGTGGTGGTGTTCGGGCTTGTCAAGGCGGTGATGAATCTGTGGGCGGGACATCTGAGTGACCGGCTGGGACGCAGAGGTGTGCTGATCGTTGGTTGGCTGGTAGCTTTGCCGATTCCGTGGCTGATTCTGTATGCGCAGGACTGGTCATGGGTTGTCGCTGCCACCCTGTTGCTGGGCCTGAATCAGGGTATGTGCTGGTCCATGGCGCTCAACAGCAAGCTGGATCTCGCCCGGCCTGAACAGCGGGGGTTGGTCAATGGCCTGAATGAGTTTTTCGGTTATGCGGCGGTAGGTATGGCCGGTTGGATTACCGCCTGGCTGGCGGATCAGATGGGAGCCCGTGAAGCATTGTATTGGTTTGGTCAGGTGGTCATTGGCGGAGGGCTTGTTGTGTCCGTACTGTGGGTGATGGAAACACGCCCCTGGGCTATGGCTCATGCCGGGAGTTCGGGCAGTGCCTCAATGGGATTGGTCGAGGCATTTAAGAAGGCCAGTCTGCATGATCGTGAGCTGGTGGCGCTGAATCAGGCCGGACTGGTGGAGAAGTTTGTCGATGCTCTGGTATGGCTGTTCTGGCCTCTGTTTTTTGTCAGCAAGGGACTTACGTTGCTGCAGGCCAGTCAGATCATCGCAGTCTATGCGGTGGTCTGGGGTGCTTCTCAGCTGATAACGGGACCATTATCAGATAAAGTGGGACGCAAGCGGCTGATCGTATGGGGGATGCTTCTGTGCGGCCTTGGTGCCTGGTCAGTGGTGTGGTGGGATACGCTGCCGCTGTGGTATCTGGCGGCAGCTCTGACAGGTGTGGGTATGGCAATGGTCTATCCAACGCTGGGTGCGGCGGTGGCGGACAAGAGCCCACCTTCCGTCCGGGGTGCCATGCTTGGCGTCTATCGGTTCTGGCGGGATTTTGGTTATGCTGTCGGGGCACTGATCATGGGTGGCCTGATGCAGTTCGTGCAGGCTTATGAGGTGGTATTTGCGGCCATCGGGATCAGTATGGTGATCTCCGGCCTGTGGGTGCAGTGGGCTTATCAGGAAAGGGGTGATGTCTAAATGGTACAACAGGAAGCATTCAAGCGATTGAGAGATACGCTGGGCAAGGCCATCATCGGCCAGGCCGAGATGGTCGAACGCATGCTCATCGCGCTGCTGGCCGGCGGGCATGTGCTGCTGGAAGGCCCGCCGGGACTGGCCAAGACCACCGCCGTCAAGGCGCTGGCCGGTGCCGTGCACGCCCGCTTTCAGCGCATTCAGTTCACCCCGGACCTGATGCCGTCGGATCTCACCGGTTCGGAGGTCATCGACCCGGAGACCCATCAGCTGCACTTCGTGCCCGGCCCGCTGTTCAACGAGATGGTGCTGGCCGACGAGATCAACCGGGCTCCACCCAAGGTGCAGGCCGCATTGCTGGAGGCCATGGCGGAGCATCAGATCACCGCCGGTGGCGAGACCCGCCCGCTGCCGGAGCTGTTCATGGTGCTGGCGACCCAGAACCCGCTGGAGAACGCCGGCACCTACCCGCTGCCGGAAGCCCAGCTGGACCGCTTCATGTTCCATGTGCTGCTGGACTATCCGGACGAGGAGGCGGAGCTGGCCATTCTGCGGCTCGATCGGGCGCGCCACTTTGACGAAAACGCCCTGCCGGGGGCACAGGCCGAATTCGATCTGTCCCCGGCGGACATTCTCGAAGCCCGTCGCCAGTTGGCGGATATTCACCTGGCCGAGCCGGTGGAGCGCTACATGGTGGCGCTGATCACCGCCACCCGTCATCCCGAACGGCTGGATGAAGGGCTTGAAGGCGTGCTGGCCCATGCCGCCTCTCCACGGGCGACGCTGTCGCTGCTGCATGCGGCCACCGCCCGGGCCTGGCTGGAAGGGCGCGACTTCGTCATTCCGGATGACGTGCAGGCGCTGTTGCCGGACGTGTTGCGTCATCGCATCAGTCTGTCCCATCAGGGCCGCGCGGCCGGCTGGGACAAGGACCGCTTCATCCAGCGGCTGATCGAGCTGGTGCCGGTCGAGGTGTGAGCCATGACCTCCGCCGCGCAGGCGCCGCTGCTGTCGGAACAGGACCTGGCCGAGCTGATCGCCGAGTGCGAGCGGGGGTGCGGCACCCTGGCCCACCAGCTCATCTCTCTCAAGCAGCGGCTGGGGCCCTATGCTTCCCCCTGGCTGGGAAGCGGCTTCGAATATCAGGAATCCCGCCCCTATCAGCCGGGCGATCCGGTGCGGCAGATCAACTGGCGCTACTTCGCCCGCACTGGACAGCTCTACACCCGTCTCTACGAGCAGGAGCGGCAGGCACGCCTGCTGCTGGTGGTGGACCGGCGGGACGTGATGCGTTTCGGCACCCGCCGGCGGCTCAAGGCGGCGCAGGCCATGCGGCTGGCGCTGGCCATGACCCGTCTGGCCACGGCGGAGGGCATGGGCGTGCAGCTGCAGGTGCTGGAAGATGGCGCGCCACTGTCGCCCCTCTTTCAGGGGCCGCAGGCCTTCGAGCGGGTGGAAGCCTTGCTCAACACCCCCTGCCCACCGGGAGAGCCCACGACGGATGACTGGGCGCAGATGCGACTGGCGGTGGAGCAGTTGCCCGCCGGCAGCCTCATCGTGCTCATTGGCGATCTGTGGGATCTCGAGGTGAAGCTGGTTCGCTGGCTGACGGCGCTGGCGCCCCACAAGGTGGTCTCCGCCGTGTGGGTGCAGGATCAGGCGGAGCTGTCCCTGCCGCCGCAGCGCATGGTGCTGCACGGCATGGATGGACGAGGCGGCCGTCTGTTCGACCCACAGACGGCCGAGGCCTATGGTGTCTGGGCCGAGCAACGGTTGCGGCGCAAGCTGTCCGAACTGCAGGGCGAAGGGCTGCCCGTCTATCGGCTTATGAGTCACGACACGCTGGAGACCTTCCGTCATGGATGATCTGCTGCCGCCCATTGCTGTTACCGCACCGCCGCCTCCGGCCCCGCCAGAACCGGCCATGCTGCTGCCGTGGCTGCTCGCTGGTGTGGCGGTGCTGACCCTGTTACTGGTTTGGCTGGCGCGCCGTCGCCTGCGCCGGCTGTGGTGGCGGCTCAGGCTCAGCGAGGAGAGGGCTGGCGTCATTGCCGCTGCCTGCTACCGCCATGAGCGGTCACGACTGTCACCTCGGCAGCGCCGCACGCTGGAGCTGATCATCTTCGCCCCCCGTGTTTCACGTGAAACCGTTTCTCGACTGCGGGAGGTGCTCGATGCCCTTTGACTGGCACGCGCTGCAGTTTTCCACGCCCTGGTGGGGTCTGGCGCTGCCGGCGCTCATGCTGCTGGCGTGGCTGCACCGCCGCTTCGGGGCCGCGGACGATCTTTCAGCGCTCAAAAACGGCCAGATCGCCCACTTCCGCCACCCGTTGGCGGGTTTTTTCCGGGCGGGCGCGGCACCGACCCGGCAAAAACGGGGGAGACCCCCCTTCTGGCTGCCCGTTTTGCGCTGGCTGGCGCTGCTGTTGCTCGTGCTGGCGCTGATGGGGCCGGGCCGAGAGGCGGTGGTGCAGACCACTCAGCAGGTGCACAGCCGCCACACACTCATGTTCGTGGTGGAAAGCTCCGTCACCATGACACTGCCGGACTACCGCATCGGCGGTAAGCCGGTCAGCCGCATGATGGCGGTGCGTCAGGCGCTGGACGGACTGATGGCTGAAATGGATGCCGGCCGATATGGACTGGTGCTCTATGGCGAGACCGCCGGCACTCTGTTGCCGCTCACCTTTGACAAGTCCCTGTTCCGTCAGACGCTGACCCGCCTGAAGCCCTATCTGCTCGGCCGCACCGACGAGGGTGTGGGCGCCGGTCTGGGGCTGGCGCTGCGCAGCGGACCACTGGATGGCGTGGTGCTCATCAGCGACGGCCTCAACCAGCCGGGCGGCATCAGTCTGGCCGATGTGGTGGCGCTGGCCAGAAGCCGGCACACGCCCATCTTCACCGTTGGAGTGGGAGCGGGGCGGGATACCCGTTCCGGTCGCCATGCAGGACTGATCTATCAGCCGCTGGACGCTGCGCCGCTGAAGAAGCTGGCGGATCTGACCGGCGGCCGGTTCTACGCCATTACCGACAGCCGGGGCCTGCGGCAGGCGCTGTCCAATATCCGGGCGGCCACCGGCACCCACTGGACGGAAACGGTGGTGCGCAAGCGCTGGCAGGATTATCGAGGCCCGCTTGTGGCCGCGGTGCTGGCGGTTGTGGCGCTCTATCTGGCAGCCGCGTTTTTCTGGATCCGGAGGGAGCATCATGTTCCGCTTTGAGTACCTGTGGTGGCTGCTGGGGCTGATCGCGCTGCTGGCCGTGGCGCTGGGCTGGCGCTGGCTGCGTCGACGCGGTGTCACCCGATTTGCCGATCCGGCCCTGCTCCCATGGGTGCAGCTTCCCGGTGCGGGGCGGCAGGGCATTGTCTCACCGCTTCTGGCGCTGTGGCTGGGCGTGGCGCTGCTTGTGGTGGCGTTGGCCAACCCTCAGTGGGGCACACCGAAAAGTGGTGGACAGGACACCATGGCCGCCAGAGTGGTGGTGCTGCTCGATCTGTCCCGCTCCATGAAGGTGACCGACATCCCACCGGACCGTCTCGGTGCCGCCAAGGCGCTGGTGGAGGCGCTCGCGCTCGAACTGCCACCCAGCACGCGCATCGGCCTGCGGGTGTTCGATGGTCAGAGCCACTGGGTGCATGGTCTGACCACCGACCGGGCCGTGCTGCGTCATTTTCTGGCCCTGGCCAGGGCGGACACGCTGCCCAGCCGGGGCAGCCGCGTCGAGCTGGCGCTTGATCAGACGGCGGAGGCATTGAAGGATAAGCCCGGCACGCTGGTGGTGCTGCTGACCGACGGCCACGCACCCTACTGGGAGCCCCAGCCGCCCACGCCCAATCTGAAAGCCTATGGCAAAACGCTTCGGCTGGTCACGGTGGGCATGGGCACCGCAAGTGGCGGGCCGGTGCCCAAGGTGCATGGAGACGGCGAAGTGTATTTCCGCAACGAGCAGGCCATCTCCCGGCTGCAGAAAGCCCTGTTGCAGCGTCTGACGGCCCAGTTGGGCGGCAAATATTTCGATTTTGACCCGGCGCTGGCGCCGCGTCTGGCAAAAATGGGGGAGACCCCGTCTCCCACGACAGCTTCCCAACGGGACTGGCAGTGGCACAGTCTGCGCATCTGGCCGCTGGCCGGTGCGCTGTTTTGTCTGGCGCTGGCCTTCTGGCCCATTCGGTGGAGGCGAAGCGCATGAGGCTGTGGCTGCTCGGACTGTTGATGGTGAGCGTGTCGGCCTGGGCGCAACAGGATCCCTGGCAGGCGTATCGGGAGCACCGCTGGCAGGCGGCCCTTCAGGATCTGGCTGGTGAGCAGGACTGGCGTGCCCAGATGGCTGCCGGGCTGGCGGCGTGGAAGCTCAAACAGTATGGTCAGGCCATTCTGCTGTTCCGACAGGCGGTGTGGCTGGGACGCACGGATCGGCAGCGGGCGCAGGCGCTGCTCAACCTGGGTGATGCCTTCTATGCCGATGGCCAGCTGGCGGCGGCGGTGGAAACCTTCGAGCAGGCGCTCATCTACCAGCCGGACTTCACCGCTGCGCGGCAGAATCTGGAGACGGCCCGGGCGGCCTTGCAACAGTGGCTGGCGCAGCAGCGGCGCAAGAAACCGGATCTGGGCACGAAACGGCTCAATGAGGATTTCGCCTTTGCCGGTGGGCGCAAGCCTGTTGGTGGCAAGACTCGCGATGAATGGGACAACCGGGTCGGTCGTCATGGTGACCATGGCCCGGACCTGCTGGCGGCCGATGCTGGCCTTCAGCACGAGGCGGTAACGCCCATGGGGCAGCTGCGTCAGGCCGAACGCATGCCGCCCCTGGAACAGGCACAGCGGGTCGAACGCTTCACCCAGCGTCTGTCCCAATTGCAGGACGCTCAATGGGCGCTGCAGCAGCGGCTGTTCGAGCGGGAGGAGGGCTTCGAGGCTGCTCAGTCAGCACCTCATGACATCAAGGGGGCTGCCCCATGGTAAGGGTTTTTCTGCTGATGATGCTGATGGTGCTGGCAGTCAGCGCCCACGCCAAGCGCATCAAGATCTATCCCGCCAACCCCATGCTGGGTCAGTCGGTCATTCTCTCCATGCCGGCGGACATTCCCTTTATCGAAAAGCGATTCAATTGGGCGGCGCTGGAAAAGTGTTTCGCCGTGTTCGAGGCGGACTACGGCTCCGAACGGGCGCGTTTCAAGCTCTACCCCTATCGTGCCGGTTCCTGCGACATACCACGGGAAAAATGGGAGACCTGGGAGGTGCCCAGTCATTTCGGCATCCGCCCCAATCCCCATGTGACCGTCCGCTGGCATGTGCCCAAAGGAGAAGCCTATGCCCGCGAGGCGCTCGTGTGGCAGGCGGACATTCATCTGGAAAGCCGCAGTGGCTACGCGGTTTCCATGGATCAGCCCGGCCGGGGTGATCAGCGCTATCGGTTCAGCCCGGAAAAGGGCGGCCATGTCAGTGCTGTGGGCTGGCGGGAAAAGCCGGGGCGCATCATGCTGCGCAGCCCCTTTGTCACCATCAAGAACCCCGGTGGGCAGAAATGGCGTTTTCCTGCACCGCCAGTGCCTGTGGACATTTGGCCCCTGCCGCGCTATCTGCCGGCCAATATTACCGTCGGGCAGGCTGCGCTGCAGTGGCGGGATTTGCCGCATCTGCTGGCCAAGGGAGAAGTGGTGCCGCTGCGACTGATCCTGACAGGGCGCAACCTTTCTCCCGACTGGTTGCCGGACATCCGTGACAGCCTGCCACAGGTGGAGGGATTGCGCTGGCTGGTGGGTGAAAAACGGCTCGAAACCCGCTGGGATGAAGATGGCATGGTGCAGCATCTGGTCATCAACCAGCCTGTCATGGCAGACCGCTATGGTTCGCTCACGCTGCCGGCCATGACCGTGCGACTGTTTGACCCCCAGCGGCGCAAGCTGGTGGATGTTGAAACGGAACCTCACACTTTCTGGGTGCTGCCCGGCTGGCTGATAGCCCTGCTGAAATGGGGCGGGGTGTTGATCCTCATCGGTCTGGCCGCAGTCGTTGTTGCCGGCCTGGCCGGTTTTGCCCTGCGGCTGTGGCTCAACCTGCAACGTCGGCGTCTGCAAGGTGCGGCATTGTGGCAGGCCATGCTGAATTACCACCACTGGAGCTGCTTCTGGTGCAGGCGCTCGCAGGTCTGGACGCCCCAAGCCTGGCTCCAGGCCCATCCTGAACTGGCACCCAGCTGGAAAAACACCGTCGAGATGCTCAATCGGGACCTGTTTGGCAAAAATCACCCGGATGGGTGATGTTTTTGCCCGCCGAATGCCTATCATCTGACACTGTATAAAAGTTTATTCGTCAAGGAGCATTCGGCATGGCACAGGTTATCGGCAAAGTCACCAAGCTCGAAGGCGTCGCCTACGCGATTGATCCTGCCACCGGAGAGGCCCGCACGCTGCTGAAAGGGGATCCGGTCTATATCGGTGAGGTCATCAAGACAGCACCGGGCACAGTCATCGCCGTCGAGATGCGAGATGGCAGTTTGCTGACACTGGGTGAAACCAGTGCCTTGCAGCTTTCCGAAGACCTGCTCAGACCGGCCGATACCGAAGAAGCCATTGCCGAAGCAGATGTGCTCAAGCGCGCTCTGGCGGAAGGTCAGCTCGACATTAATGATATTAATACTCAGCAGCCCACCGCTGCCGGTGGGTCGGCTTCCAGTGCTCTTGACGGTGACATCTCCATTTTCGAGCTTTCCTCCGCTGAAGGCGAAGTCCATGCCGGTTTTGATACATTTGTCGAGCAGGAAACGCCAGATTTCCAAGAGCAGGAAGATGGCCTTTTCACACCGACTCAGCCCATCAATCGTCCGCCCGAGGTGATCAATCCTCTCCGCGGGCTACAGAGTTCTGATGATGGAGAACAAATCTCCCTTGATGCTTCTCAGTTTTTTGGCGACCCGGACGGCGACACCCTCACCTACAGCGCCAGCGGCCTGCCGGCGGGGCTGAGCATCGACCCGGCCACAGGGGTGATCAGCGGCACCATCGACCGCTCTGCCAGCCAGAGCGGTCCCTACACGGTGACCGTCACCGCCACCGACCC
>NZ_WFYD01000131.1 GCF_015490265.1 Sulfurivirga sp.
AGTCCCCGTCGTCATAGCGCACCAGCAGGATCTTGCTGCCCTCATAGGTCATGCTGATGGAGTCCTTGTCCATCTTCGAGGCCTTGTAGCCCTTGTCCTTGAGCAGCTTGAGCGCGTCATCCACGGAAAGGACATGCAGCCGGGTCCCCTTGCCGTCATTGAGCGCGGCGCACACCTTCTCCAGCTTTTCCAGCTCACCGGCGTGGGCGGCGGGCAGGGTCACACTCAGCAGGCCGGTCATGGTGGCCGCAATCAGCAGGTTTTTCATGCTTTCCTCCTGTCTTGAAGTGATTTGATAGGGATTTTCCGACAAAACCCCGTCTCTTGCACGGTTTTTTGCGGCGGATTGGACAGGCATCCTGCAAAAATGGGGGAGACCCCGTGTCGCTCACCCATAGCGACCGTCCACACGCGGGCGCAGCCACATGGGCAGATAAGCGATCCAGAACAGGCCGAAGCCCAGCGTCCACAGGCCGAGGCTGGCGTGCATCCAGCCGGTGTATCCGCCGGGGGCGAGCAGCGGCCCCAGCGTGCGCGCCAGCGCGGCGGCCAGCACCAGCAGCAGCATGAGGATGACCAGCCTCGGGGGCTCGAAGACGTTGCGCCCGGTGTGCCCCAGCGTCACCCGGGCCATCATGCCCAGCGTGCCCAGCCCGATGCCGCCGGCGGCAAAAGCGTGCAGGGCCAGCCAGCTGGCCTGCGGCCACATGGACAGCCCCGCCAGCACGAAGCCCAGCTCCACAAAGGCGTAGGCACCCCACAGGCTCCACAGCAGCGGTTCATGCCATACTACCCGATCGGCCCAGCGCCACAGCGTCGGTGCGTTGGCCAGCGCCAGCAGCCAGGCCAGCGTGCCGGTGAGCCAGTGGTGCGGCCAGCCGATCCACGCCACGGCAAAGGCCAGAAACAGCAGCAGGTTCACATAGGTGAGCCGGCCCGGACGGGGCAGTTCGATGCGTCGGCCCTGTTTCATCTGCGCCGCCTTCTCGATGAAGAAGGGCAGCACCCGGTGAATCATGGTCAGCAGCACGGCGATCACCAGCAGCACGCCGGCCAGCAGCGCCATCTGCGCCCGGCCCGTGTCATGGGCGAAGGCGTAGCTGAAGCCGTTGGCAATGACCAGCAGCCACACCTTGCTCACCAGTCCGATCTGCCCCCACTGGCGGGCGCGCACGATGGGCGCGGTGACCGCCGTGGCCAGTCCGATGCCGAACAGCAGGTCGAACAGGGCGGCCAGCGGTGCGGGCAGACCGGTCAGGTTGAGCCCGCGGGCGGTGAGCCACAGCAGGATCAGTCCCGCAAGCGGCCAGCGGTGCAGGGTCTGAAAGCCGGTCCAGTTGCGGATGGCGGTGAGCAGAAAGCCGCCGATGATGGCCAGCGCGAAGCCGAACACCATCTCATGGCCATGCCACAGCGCCGGGCTGGCCCAGAAGGTGTGCGGCTGCCACACCCCGGCCAGTTGCAGCAGCCAGCCAAGCCCCAGCAGGGCGGCGGCCAACGAACCGAACAGAAAGAAAGGGCGGAAGCCCAGATAGAACAGGGCGAAACGGCCTACGGGCGGGTCGTTCCACGCCAGATGCACGCTCATTGTTCAGCGTCCTGTCGCTGTGCCTTGCGGCGGCGGTGGCGGGCCTTGAAATAGAAATGAGCGCCCAGATGCGCGACGACCAGCAGAATGGTGACGGCGATCATGATCTCGCCGATATGGTGAATCCACATTGATTTTCATGCTCTTTCTGGGGTTTGAGCACATTTTGCTATAATCCGCGCCCCTGTGACATAAAGAAAATTTATACGATTCGTATGGATACGCAACAGCAGCAGAAAAAACTGGCGGCTCTGCTGGATCGGCTGGGCATGACCGGCGCGGTGGCGGATCCGCATCAGACGCGGCGCGACATTCTTTCCGGCCTGACGGTGGCCATGGCGCTGGTGCCGGAGGCGGTGGCCTTCGCCTTCGTGGCCAATGTCAATCCGCTGGTCGGGCTGTATGCGGCGGTGATCGTCGGTTTCATCACCGCCGCCTTCGGCGGGCGGCCCGGCATGATTTCCGCCGCCGCCGGCTCGCTGGCGGTGGTCATGACCGGTCTGGTGGTGCAGCACGGCGTGGAGTATCTCTATGCCGCCGTCATTCTGATGGGGGTGTTCCAGATCATCATCGGGGTGATGGGCTGGGGCAAGTTCATCCGCATGGTGCCGCAGCCGGTCATGCTGGGGTTCGTCAACGGACTGGCCATCGTCATCTTTCTGGCCCAGCTCAATCAGTTCAAGGATGCCGATGGGCACTGGCTGCAGGGTGTGCAGCTGTGGACCATGCTGGGGCTGGTGGCACTGACCATGGCCATCATCTATCTGCTGCCCCGGCTGGTGAAGGCGCTGCCGGCCGGGCTGGTGGCCATCATCGTGGTGACCGTGCTTGTGGCGGCTCTGGGGCTGGATACGGTCACCGTGGGCGACCGCGCTCATGTGGAAGGCACGCTCAGCGCGCTCATTTTCGGGGATCCAAACGACCCGCAGCTCAACGGCTTTCACCTGCCGGACATTCCTTACACCTGGGAGAGTCTGATGATCGTGCTGCCCTACGCGGTCATTCTGACCATCGTGGGCACCACCGAGTCCCTGCTGACCATGACGCTGATTGATGATCTGACCGGCACCCGCGGACAGGCCAACCGGGAATGCAAGGCGCTGGGGTCGGCCAATGTGCTGGCGGGGGCCTGCTCCACCATGGGCGGGTGCGCGCTCATCGGCCAGTCGCTGATCAACATCAGCTCTGGCGGGCGTGGGCGGCTGTCCGGCATCACCGCCTCGCTGGGCCTGCTGGCCATCATTCTGGCGCTGTCCGACTATATGGAGATGGTGCCGGTGGCGGCGCTGGTGGGGCTGATGTTTGTGGTGGTCATCGCCACCTTCGACTGGTCCACCCTCAACATCCTGCGCGGGGTGAGCAAATATGACGCCTTCGTGGTGGTGCTGGTGACGGTGCTGACGGTGGTGTTCGATCTGGCCGTGGCGGTGGTGGCCGGCGTCATCGTCTCGGCGCTGGTGTTCACCTGGCAGCATGCGCAGCGCATCGTCATGGACGTGCGTGACGAGGACCATGACGGCAAAAAGGCGCGCATCTACAAGCCGTATGGCCCGCTGTTCTTTGCTTCGGCGCAGAATTTCATCGAACAGTTCCGCCCCGAAGAGGACCCGGACTGCGTGGTCATCGACTTTCAGCACTCGCGCGTCTATGACCACACTGGCGTGGAGGCCATTGACCGGCTGACGCGCAAATACAGAAAACTGGGTAAGAAACTGGTGCTGCGCCACCTGAGCCCGGAATGCCGCGCGCTGCTGAAGGACGCGAAGGATCTGGTCGAGGTCAACATCTCCGAAGACCCCCACTATCACGTCTCGCTGGGCAAGTAATCCCCACCGGCCACACGTCGGCCCTTTCATGCTTCAGATCAATTGGCCGGTCATCTGACCGGCCCGCTTTTCCCTTCTGTGCTATAAGCGTAATTGTGGCATGGAAAATGCATGCCCCATGTTTGGAAAAATATAAATAAATGCGGTACCTGGAGGCGCGATGTTTTCGAGACTGACCATTCTGCAGCGCTTGGCGGTGGTGTTCTTTGTGGGCACCTTCATGGGGGCGCTGACCATTGCCTATTTCTTCTACTACACCAGCATCCGCTCGCTGGAGAGCGAGCTGCAGGAGAGCCTGCAGCGCACCTGGCAGAAGAACTTCTCCGTGGTGCTGGGCCAGACGGAGAAGCTGGGGCGGCAGAGCCTGATCATGCTGGCGCAGGACCCGAGGCTGGCTACGGCCATGGCAGGCGGCGACCGGCAGGAACTTGCCGCCCTGCTGCAGGAGATCCGCCGAACGGTGCTCGAAAAAGGGGGCGTGCAGCATTTTCAATTGAGCGTGCTGGATGCATCCGGGCAACCACTGGCCACTACGCTCAAGCGTCCGTATCGTGTTTCCCGGACTCTGCTGGACAAGGCACGCCGGCAGCAGGGCGTCGTATCGCACATTGCGGTCAGGGATGGTCAGATCCGCTACCTGATGCCAGTGGGAGAGGGCTATCTGGAGTTCGATCTGGGTTTTTCGGAAATCATCAGAAGCCTCAACAGGGCCTATGGGGTGGATCTGCTGCTGTTTCCGCTGGGGCAGGATCGCCCGATCCTGCTGAGCGCCAACCGGGGTGATGAAGTGCGTGAGCTGGCGGAGAAGGGCTTCCGTCCCCGGCAGGATGAGCGCAGCGGCTTCATGGAACTGGATGAGCAACATGTGGTCATCGATCTGCCGCTGACCACCGAAGAGGGGCGGCTGGTAGGGCGTGCTGCCGTGCTGCTGCCGGCGGAAGAGGACTACTATGGCGTCATTGATGAGCAGGTGCGCGTAGTCACCATTGATGTGATCGTGGTGGTGGTCATCGACATGCTGGTCAATCTGATCGTGCTGTTCACCATCTATCGTGATGCGGTGCGCCCCATCCGCTATGTGATGGGGCTGATGGACCACATCACCGAGGGGGACCTGAGCGTACCCACCGACACTGGCACCGGGGGACGGGACATGCGCGCCTTCCTGCGCCAGTTCGAGCAGATGCGCCAGCGCTGGAGCGAGATTGTCAGCGCCATCCGCGAGAATGCCAGCAGCCTCAACCGCCGTTCCAGCGAAACCTTCGAGAATGTCACCACCATGTGCACCGTGCTGCGCAAGGAGGAGTCGCAGATTGCCGAGATTGCCGAAAATGCCGGCGAAGTACGCGATCTGGCCGGAGAGGTGGCGCGCAATGCGGATGAGAGCCGCGAGGAAGTGGAGACAGCCGCCCGTCAGGTCAATGAGGGTGCGCAGCGCATCACCCAGGTCAACGGCATGATCCAGACGCTTTCCCGTGAGGTAGGCACCACCTCCGAAGCGGTGCAGGCACTGGTGGATGAGATCAACCACATCACCGATGTGCTCAATACCATCAACGACATTGCCGAGCAGACCAATCTGCTGGCGCTCAACGCCGCCATCGAGGCGGCCCGGGCCGGGGAGCATGGCCGCGGCTTTGCCGTGGTGGCCGATGAGGTGCGTCAGCTGGCCATGAAGACCCAGCAGACTCTGGATGAGGTGACCGCACTGGCCGAGCGCATCAAGGAGCGTGCCGCCCGTGCGCAGCGGGACATGAAGGCCATCGCCGGATCGGCGGACGAGTCCAGCAGGCTGGTGCAGGAGGAAGTGGCCCTGCTGGACGACATCGTGCGCGAGGTCAACGAGGCCGTGGAGGACCTGGCCAGGATCGGCCCGCTGACTCAGCATCAGCGCACCGAGGTGGAGGAGGTCTCCGACGAGATCGAGCAGGTGCGTGTGCAGACGCAGGACATCGTGCAGCGGGCCAGCCGCACGCTCAAGTGCTTCGAGGAGGTGAAGCAGTCCGCGGAGCAGCTGGCGGAGATGGTTTCCCGCTTCAAGGTGTGAGCGAAAAGCTTCCAAAAACAAAACGGCGCCACAGGGCGCCGTTTTCATTTGCGGGCAGGTAGTTGTCAGCGCGGAATGAAACCGACGGCTTCGTGCACCTTTTCCAGCGTCGGTTCGGCCAGCGAACGGGCACGCGCGGCGCCGTCACGCAGCAGCTCTAGCAGCCCGGCTTCATCCTCGCGGATGCGCCGGAATTCTTCTTGAATGGGGGCGAGGGTGTCGGCCACCAGCTCACCGAGCTCCACCTTCAGATGACCGTACATCTTGCCTTCGAAGTGCTTTTCCACCTCTTCGATGGTCTTGCCGCTGAAGACGGAATAGAGTGTCAGCAGATTGGACACACCCGGCTTGTTCTCCGGGTCGTAGCGGATCTCGTCGCCGGAGTCGGTGACCGCCTTCTTGAACTTCTTGACGATCTTCTTCGGTTCATCCAGCAGGGAGACGTAGTTGTTGGAGTTGTCGTCCGATTTGGACATCTTCTTGGTGGGCTCCTGCAGGCTCATGATGCGCCCGCCCGCCGTCTTGGGCGGAATGTAGGGCTCCGGAACGGTGAAGATGTCCGTGCCGTATTTGCGGTTGAAGCGTTCGGCCAGGTCGCGGGTCAGCTCCAGATGCTGCTTCTGATCCTCGCCCACCGGCACCACGCTGGTCTGGTAGAGGAGGATGTCGGCGGCCATCAGCACCGGGTAGTCGAACAGGCCGACGGAGATGTTCTCACCCTGCTTCTGTGCCTTGTCCTTGAACTGGGTCATGCGGCCAAGCTCGCCCATGTAGGCGTGGCAGTTGAGCACCCAGGCGAGTTCGGCATGCTGGGGCACATGGGACTGGACGAACACCACGGATCTGTCGGGGTCGATGCCGCAGGCCAGATAGAGGGCGACGAAATCCAGCGAGCGGCGGCGCAGCTCGGCCGGGTCCTGCGGCACGGTGATGGCGTGCAGGTCCACCAGCGAGAACAGGCACTGATAGTCGTCCTGCAGCCGCACCCAGTTCCTCATGGCGCCGATGTAGTTGCCGATGGTCATGACGCCGGACGGCTGAATGCCGCTGAGCAGCACCGGTTTGCCCATGGTGTTCTCTCCCTGATTCCAGATGAGGGCGGATTTTACCAGAGGAAGGGGATCAGCCGGTGGCTGCGGCAGCAGTAGTCGGCGTAGCCGTCCAGCTTCCGACGCAGCAGACGCTCCTCGTACAGCAGCTTGACGATGAGGTCGATTGCCAGCACGACCCAGGCGGCAAGAGTAATCGGTTCGGGGTGCTCCACCACCGGCGGCGTGAACACCAGCAGCAGGGCAAGATACATGGGATGGCGCACCCAGCGGTAGGGGCCGTGGCACACCAGCCTGCAGTCCGGACGCGGGTCCGGCACGATGTTGAAGCGGCGCATGGCGGCCACGGCCCACAGGCCGGTGATGACACCCGCCATCTGCACCAGACGCCCTATCCAGCTGTCGGCGAACCAGGGCGCCTGCCACAGCAGCAGGCCGATCATGGAGAACTGTATGACCACCAGCAGGCGGGAAACGAAGGGATTGTGCATGCTTCTGTTAAAATGTCCGCTTCAAATGTTTTCAGGATAGTCGCCCATGCAGCGATTGGTCAATGCGGTCCGTTCTCTGTTCAGCCGCACCTCCGCGGGCCGATCCCGCACCGGAACGCCGGTTCGAATTCCGCGCAGCGCTCACAACATCTCCCGCAAGCAGATCGACAAGTCCGCACTGGACGTGCTCTACGGACTCAAGCGTGCCGGCTATGAGGCCTATCTGGTGGGTGGCGGCGTGCGTGACCTGCTGCTGGGGCTGGAGCCGAAGGATTTCGACGTGGTGACCAACGCCCGCCCCGAGGAGGTCAAGCGGGTGTTCGGGCGTCGCTGCCGCATCATCGGTCGCCGCTTCCGGCTGGCCCATGTCTATTTCGGGCGCGACCACTTCGTGGAGGTGGCCACTTTCCGGGGCGACTCCGGCAAGGGGGTGCGCCGCACCGACGCCAAGGGCCGCATTCTGGCCGACAATGTCTATGGCGACAGCATCGAGGATGACGTCTGGCGGCGGGATTTCACCGTCAATGCCCTTTACTACGACATCCGCGACTTTTCCATCATCGACTACACCGGCGGGGTGGAGGACCTCAGGGCGGGCATGCTGCGGCTGATTGGCGATCCGGCCACCCGCTACCGGGAGGATCCGGTGCGCACCATCCGCGCGGTGCGCTTCGCCGTCAAGCTGGGCTTCACCATCGAGCGCGAAACCGAGCGGCAGCTGACGCCTCAGGGGCCGTTGCTGCAGGAAGTGGCGCCGGCGCGGCTGTTCGAGGAGGTGCTCAAGCTGTTCCACAACCCGCAGGCAGTGGAGGTGTTCGAGAAGCTGCGCCACTATGACCTGTTCCGCCATCTGTTTCCCCGGGTGGACGCGCTGCTGGAGGAGGACGAGATTCATCGCAATCTGGTGCTGGCCGGCCTGCGCAGCACCGAGCGAAGGCTGCAGCAGGGCAAGGGGGTCAATCCCGCGTTTCTCTACGCCTTCATGCTGTGGCGGCTGACCCAGCACGCCATGACGCCGCGGCTGGCCGAACAGCAGCCGGCGCAGGCGCTGAGCGAGGCGGCGGACGAAGTGATCGCCGCGCAGATGAAGGCCACGGCGGTGCCACGACGCTTCACCCAGCAGGCGCGGGACATCTGGCACCTGCAGCTGCGCCTGAACAACCGCTACGGCGACCGGGCGGCGCGACTGGCGGAGCATCCCCGCTTCCGGGCCGCCTATGACCTGCTGGGCCTGCGAGTGGAAGCGGGCGAGGAAGAGCTGCGTCCGCTGTATGACTGGTGGACGGAATACCAGACCCTTTCGCCGGTGGACCGTGTCGCCTTCGCTCTGCAGGTGGAAAAACCGAAACGCAAGCGTCGGCGCCGTCGGCGCAATCGCAACCCTTACCGGCGTCGGGTGGGCGAGCGTCGGACGGATGAGGCGCGTGGAAACGGTTGAAGCGGCCATCGGGCTGGGCAGCAATCTGGACGACCCGGCCATGCAGGTGCAGCGTGCCTTCGAGGCGCTGGACGCCCTGCCGGACACCCGTCTGCTGGCCCGCTCCCGGCTGTATCGCTCCCGGCCGCAGGGGCCGCAGGATCAGCCGGATTTCGTCAACGCCTGCACTCTGATCGAGACGGCGCTGGCGCCGGAGGCGTTGCTGGACGCACTGCAGGAGATCGAACGACAGCAGGGGCGGGTGCGCCGGCGCCACTGGGGTGAGCGGGTCATTGATCTTGACCTGCTGCTCTACGGTGACCAGGTGATCGACACGCCCCGGCTGACCGTGCCCCATCCCTGGCTGCACCGGCGTGATTTCGTGCTGGTGCCGCTGGCGGAGATCGCGCCGGACTGGTCCATTCCCGGCGTGGGCACGGTGGGCGAGGCGCTGGCGCGCCTGGATGAACACTATCTGAGCGAGGAGACACCATGACCACTCTGAGCGCGCTCAAGCGCATGAAGCAGGACGGCACCCCCATTGCCGTGCTGACCGCCTATGACGCCGCCTTCGCCCGTCTGTGCGGCGAGGCCGGTTGTGACGTGCTGCTGGTGGGCGACTCGCTGGGCATGGTGGTGCAGGGTCACCGCAGCACGCTGCCGGTGACGCTGGAACAGATGGTCTATCACACGGAAATGGTGGCCCGTGGCAACACGGCCGACTGCTGGCTGGTGGTCGACATCCCCTTCATGGCGGACGCCACCGTGGAGCAGGGACTGGCCTCGGCGCAGGCGCTCGTTCAGGCCGGTGCCGACATGGTCAAGCTGGAGGGCGGCGAGCGGGTGCTGCCTCTGGTGGAGCGGCTGGCGGCGCTGGGCGTGCCGGTGTGCGGCCATCTGGGGCTGCTGCCCCAGTCGGTGCTGCGTCACGGCTACCGCAATGTGACGCCGGCGGAGGCGCTGCTGGCGGAGGCCCGGGCGCTTGAGGCGGCGGGCGCCGAAATGCTGGTGCTCGAATGCGTGCCGGCGGAGACGGCGCGGCAGATCGCTCAGGCGGTGGCCATGCCGGTCATCGGCATCGGCAGCGGCCCCCATGTGGACGGTCAGGTGCTGGTGCTGCACGATGTGCTCGGCATCAGCGAGCGGGCGCCTTCGTTCAGCCGCAATTTCATGGCGGAGGCCGGGGATATTCCCGCCGCGCTGGCGGCCTATGTGGAAGCGGTTCGCACAGGCGAGTTTCCCGATGAAGATTCTTGAGGCGGCCAGCGACATGCGGGCGCAGTCCGCCACCTGGCGGCTGGCGGGCGAGCGCATCGGCTTCGTGCCCACCATGGGCAATCTGCACGCCGGCCATCTGTCGCTGGTGGAGCGGGCGCGGCAGCGGGCCGACCGGGTGGTGGTGAGCATCTTCGTCAATCCGCTTCAGTTCGGGCCCCATGAGGATTTCGAACGCTATCCGCGCACTTTCGAGGCGGACGTGGAAAAACTCGCCGCACTGGGGGTGGACGCGGTGTTCCATCCGGCCGTGGAGACCATGTATCCCCGCTGGCCGCAGCCGACCGTCGTGCGGGCCGACCCGGATCTGGCCGCCCGCTGGGAGGGCGCTGCCCGGCCCGGCCACTTTGACGGGGTGACCACGGTGGTGCTCAAGCTGTTCAATCTGGTCCAGCCGGATGTGGCCGTGTTCGGCCAGAAGGACTACCAGCAGTGGCGCATCCTCTCCCGCATGGTGGAGGACCTCGATGTGCCGGTCGAGATGGTGCGCGCGCCCATCGCCCGCGAGCAGGACGGGCTGGCCATGAGTTCGCGCAACCAGTATCTGAACGCGCGTCAGCGTGCCATCGCCCCGGCGCTCTACGCCACCCTGTGCCGGACGGCCGAGGCGCTGCTGGCGGGCTCGCCGGTGGCGGATGCGCTTGAGGCGGGCACGGCCCGTCTGCAGGAGGCGGGCTTCGATGCGGTGGACTATCTGGCGCTGTGCGACGGCGATACGCTCGAACCGCTGGCGGTCGTGCGTCCGGGGGCGGTGCTCCTGGCCGCCGCCCGGCTGGGGACGACAAGGCTGCTGGACAACCTGCTGCTGGATGAGCCGGGCGGCTGAACGGGCCCAGACAACGGGGTCTCCCCCATTTTTGCAGGATGCCGTGCGGGCGCGGCGGTCCGCGCCGCAGGAAATGCCCGGTCTGGGGCGGGGTTGGGGTATAATCGCCGCTTTTCGGGCAGGTCCCCGCAGATTTTCCTTTCAGAAATAAGAAGTTGGATGGTTATGCAAGTCAATGTCACAAAACCCGAGTCCGGTCTGGAGCATCAGATCGAAGTGGTCATGCCTGCCGACGAGGTGAACGCGCAGGTTGACAAGCGTCTGGCGGAGATCCGCCGCAATGCCCGCATGGACGGTTTCCGTCCCGGCAAGGTGCCGCTGTCCATCATCAAGAAGCGTCATGGCGCCGCCGTGCGCGCCGATGTGCTCAACGAGGCGGTCTGGCGTGCCTTCAACGAGGCGGTGGAGAAGGAGGGCCTGAAGGTGGCCGGTTATCCCCGCTTCGAGTCCGTGGACGATGAGGGCGAGACCATCAGGTTCACGGCCAAGTTCGACATCATGCCGGAGGTCGAGCTGCCGGATCTGTCCACGCTGGACGTGGAGAAGGTGGAAGGCGAGATCACCGACGCCGATGTGGACGCCATGATCGAGAAGCTGCGCGAGCAGAAGAAGGCGTGGCGCGTGGCCAACGGCAACAAGAAGGCCGCCGAAGGCAATCAGGTGATCATCGACTTCGAAGGCTTCATCGACGGCGAGCCCTTCGAGGGTGGCAAGGCGGAGAACGTGCCCCTGATTCTGGGCTCCGGCCGCATGATCCCCGGTTTCGAGGAGGGCATCATCGGCATGAAGAAGGGTGAGGAGAAGACCATCAAGGTCACCTTCCCCGAGAACTATCACGCCGAGAGCCTGGCCGGCAAGGAAGCGGAATTCAAGATCAAGGTGCACTCCGTACAGGTGGCGGAACTGCCCGAGGTGGACGAAGCGTTCGTCAAGCAGTTCGGCGTGGAAGACGGCGACGTGGAGAAGTTCCGTCAGGAGATCCGCGACAACATGGCGCGGGAGATGAAGCGCCTGATCGAGGCGCAGAACCGCAACGCCGTGCTGGAAGCGCTGGACGAGGCGGTGGAGATCGAGCTGCCCGAGTCGCTGGTTCAGCAGGAGATTCAGACCATGATGCAGAACCAGCTGCGCGAGCTGCAGATGCAGGGCGTCGATCCCAGCCAGGTGAAGCTGAACGCCGAGGATTTCCGCGAGCGCGCCGAGCAGCGCATCCGTCTGGGGCTGATCGTCGGCAAGCTGATCGAATCCCTGGGCGCCAAGGTGACGCCGGAGGAGGTGGAGGCCTATATTCGCGAACAGGCGTCCGCCTACGAGGATCCGGAGGAAGTGGTGCAGTGGTACAAGCAGCATCCGGAGCACCTGCGCGAGATCGAGGCCATTCTGCTGGAGAACAAGGTGGCCGATGCCGTGCTGGAGCAGGCCAACACCAAGGCGGTGAAGAAGACTTTCGAGGCGCTGACCGCCAACGGCTGAAAGCCCGCGCAGACGGTGTGACTTCCGCAAAGGCTTGTCGGTTTGACAAGCCTTTTTTTTGCGGTAGGCTATCGGTGAAAAAACACAAAGGACGGACAGACGTGACAGAGATCGAAAACACCCTGGTGCCCATTGTCATCGAGCAGACCAGCCGCGGCGAACGCTCGTTCGACATCTACTCGCGCCTGCTCAAGGAGCGGGTCATCTTTCTGGTGGGGCCGGTGGAAGATCACATGGCCAACCTCATCGTGGCACAGTTGTTGTTTCTCGAATCGGAAAACCCGGACAAGGACATTCACCTGTACATCAACTCCCCCGGCGGCAGCGTCACCGCCGGCATGGCCATCTATGACACCATGAACTTCATCAAACCGGACGTGAGCACCATGTGCATCGGACAGGCGGCCAGCATGGGCGCCTTCCTGCTGGCCGGCGGTGCCAAGGGCAAGCGTTACGCGCTGCCCCACTCGCGGGTGATGATCCATCAGCCGCTGGGCGGCTTTCAGGGCCAGGCCAGCGACATCGAGATCCACGCGCGCGAGATCCTCAAGATCCGCGAGACGCTCAACCGGGAGCTGGCGAAGAACACCGGTCAGCCGCTTGAGCAGATCGAGAAGGACACGGATCGGGACAATTTCATGAGCGCGGAGGAAGCGCGCGACTACGGCCTGATCGATCAGGTGCTCACATCACGCACGGGAGCGCAAGATGAGTGACAGCAAGGACCTCTACTGTTCGTTCTGCGGCAAGCACCAGGATGAGGTGCGCAAGCTGATCGCCGGCCCCGGCGTCTACATCTGCGACGAGTGCGTGGAGCTGTGCAACGAGATCCTGCGCGAGGAGTTCGAGGGGCAGGGGGGCGAGGGAGACGCCTTCGCGCCGCTGACGCTGGACAAACTGCCCACCCCCCACGAGATCAAGCACGAGCTGGATCAGTATGTCATCGGGCAGGAGCGGGCCAAGAAGATCCTCTCGGTTGCGGTCTACAACCACTACAAACGTCTGGCCAGCGGCGATGCCGGCGATGACGTGGAGCTGAGCAAGAGCAACATCCTCATGATCGGCCCGACCGGCTCCGGCAAGACGCTGCTGGCGCAGACGCTGGCGCGCATGCTGGATGTGCCCTTTGCCATCGCCGACGCTACCTCGCTCACCGAGGCGGGCTATGTGGGCGAAGATGTGGAGAGCATTCTGCTCAAACTGCTGCAGCGCTGCGACAACGATCCGGAGAAGGCCGAGCGTGGCATCATCTACATCGATGAGATCGACAAGATCACCCGCAAGTCGGAGAACCCGTCCATCACCCGTGATGTCTCCGGCGAGGGCGTGCAGCAGGCGCTGCTCAAGATCATCGAGGGCACCATCGCCAACGTGCCGCCGCAGGGTGGGCGCAAGCATCCCAATCAGGAGATGATCCAGGTGGACACCTCCAAGATCCTGTTC
>NZ_WFYD01000132.1 GCF_015490265.1 Sulfurivirga sp.
CACCGCCAGATTGAAAAAAGCCGGCTCATCAGCCGGCTTTTTTGCGCCTGAACGATTCTGTCCGGCAATTTCCGGGACCGCTCTCCCTTCAGAACTCTCCTTCTCGCACAAGGAGAGGGTCATACAGGACCTTCACATTCTTTGGTTCAACCGGTGCGTTATCCTCAAGCGGTGAGCCTGTCTTCTCGATCACCTTGGCCGCGACGCTGGTCAACCCCGCAAGTTCGGACGAACCCTCGATGGCCGGCTTGTCGGCATAGTAATCGAACCAGGGCAGCCCCGCCTTGGTGTAGTCCTCGGCGGTCGGCGGCGCGTGGGGCGGCTTCTGACCCGTGATGGATTCATAGACTTCACTGTTGACAATGTGAACGAAACAGCGGGACGTGTGCTCCCGATCCCAGCTGTCAATGCCATATTCGTCCTTATAGATCTCCTGCCGCATCAGCCCGCCGGCAGCCAGTCCCATTTCCATGCTGGGTGCGACAGAGTACATGACATGATTATTCCATGACAAATGCAATTTCCATACTTCCTCATAGACTTCGGCCTTCATTGGATAGACCTTGATCTGCAGCCCGCCATGCTCGGCACTGCCGGTGAGCTGCTCCTCCGCCGTGTAGCCCTCGCCGAGCGGCATGGCCACGAACTGGCGTATGTGATCCTTTGAAACATTGAACCCATCCAGCCAGGGCTGATCGGGTATGACCACATAGTTCTGCGGCCGTTTCGTCAACCTGTCGTTCCAGCGCCGACCGGAAACGGCGTTGATCTTGCCCGCCGCAATCTGCACGGCGCAGGGGTAATTACCGCCAAGTCTTATCCACATGGCCTCCGACTGCCACATGGGAATCATCACGCCGCCATGACGCCTCCAGGACTCCGGAAGACGCTCGACATGGTCATCCACATGCTCTATGGGAAAACTGCCGAGACCGGGCGGAAGAGGGTATTCCCGATTGTCATCGGGAATCCTGAGCGTGCGCTGAAACCTTATGGTGCACGTGGCATCCGGATGCACTTCCGGAAAACTGAACACAAGGCTGTTGTCTCTCAGCTCAATCATGAAGCATCCTCCCGGTCACCAATCCCCATCTCTGACTTCCCTGACCAGCCGCAGAATGGCATGGTCGGGAAGCGTCTTGAGTTCCCGGATCAGCTGCGCGAAAAGCTGCGGCCGCTTGCGAATCACCTCCAGCAGATCGGAAGAGACCTTTCCCGCCATGGCCAGCAGCACGTCCGGATCCTCACCCAGCTCTTCGGCCAGTGCGCGAATCTTCGCCTCCGACGGGGGCGCCACCTCCCCTCGCTCAACCTTGCTCAGGTATGCCGGCTCGACACCGATGCGTCTTGCGACCTGACGGACAGAGAAACGTCGGTCGGTCGCCTTCAGCATTTCCCGTTTCTTTCGCACATACTCACCGAACAGCATGTGTACTTTATAGTACACAGTTAACGATATTGCAACCCGTCAATTCCGATTGAAACCCGCACGGAACTGTCACATCTCCCTCATCCAGACAAGAAGCACGGTCAGCAAGGGCCGATTGCAATGAGGAAACAGCTCAGAGTTCAAAGGTTCCCATGCTTCTTCGGGTGAATGAACCGGCATGTGATGACATTCACGGCAAGGCATTCCAGCTCGCCGGTCAGGTTGGGGGCGGCTTACCGGTCTTTTCAAATCTGAGACTCGATCGGCAGCCACATGAGCAGAAACACTTCCAGCTGACGCCACAGCCCGGCATGAGGCTCACTGTCCCAAATCGCATCATGCCCATTTTCCCGCCCCCTCCACAACAGCAGCGGCACCTGAAACGTGCTGTCATGAGCCAGTTGCAGGCGGAAGGCCACTTGAGGCACCTCCCTGTCAAACGCCTCGGCCACCTGCCGCGCCAGCGCGGGTGAGTGTATGAGCAGGCCGATTTCCGTGTTCTGCACCACGGAGCGTGGATCCAGGTTGAGCGAACCGACAAACAGCGTCTTGCGATCGATGACGAACAGCTTGGCGTGCAGGCTGAATCTGGACTGGCGCGCAAAACCCCGGCGCACGCCCTTGCGCGGCCCTTCAAGCACGCGGTTGAGCTCCCAGAGTTCCACGCCCATGCGCAGCAGCGCCTGACGGTAGCGGGCATAGCCCGCATGGACGATGGTCACATCGGTCGATGCCAGTGAATTGGTCAGCACCCTCACCTTCACGCCTCTGGCGCGCAGGCGGCGGAAAAAGGCCAGCCCGGCCTTGCCCGGTACGAAGTAGGGTGAGACGATGATCAGTTCCCGCCGCACCGATGCCAGCGCAGGCAGCAGGGCTTCGATGAGCGTGCCGCGCATGTCGCCTGTGCGGCGCAGCAGCTTGTCGGGCGAATCGGCGAACACTTCGGCCCGGGCCCAGCGCAGCTTCAATGTCCCCTTCCGCAGTCCCGTGACAAACCGTGAGGCCCGAAGACGGGCCGCATAGTCGGCATCCGCCTCCCGCGCCAGGTGCGCCCGCAGGCGGTGCAGGGCCTTCTGGCCAGGCACTCGTTCGACCAGCAGGCGGATCGGATAGCTGAGCCTATGGTTCCAGTAGCGGTCAAAGGACAGTGATACTTCGGCGGCAACCGGCCCGATCGCCAGTACATCCATGTCCTGAAAGGCCAGATGCGGATCCCGCTCGAAATACTCGTCGCCAATGTTCCGCCCACCCACGATGGTAGCGATGCCATCCACCGTGAAGGACTTGTTGTGGGCCCGTCGGGTCTGCCGGCCCAGCCCGGTGACATACTGCCACAGACGCCCCGTATTGCGTCCGAACGGATTGAACACCCTGACCTGAATATCAGGGTGACGGGCCAGCGTCGCCAGCACGGAATCCCGCCGTCCGCCATCGATGTCATCCACCAGAATGCGTATCCGCACGCCCCGGTCCGCCGCCGCCAGCAGCGCCCGCATCATCGCCATGCCCGCATGATCGTCGTGGATCAGGTAATACTGCATGTCGATGCTGCAGCGCGCCTGCCGGATCAGCGCAATACGGGCGGCAAAGGCGTCCAGTCCGTTGTCCAGCAGCAGAAAACCCGACTGCTTCCGGTCATGACCCGGCGCTGACAGCCACAACCGGTAGAACGGGCTGTCCTCAACGGGCGCCATGGCATGGGTTGCCTGCCTGCCCGCATTGTCCGGCAGCATCGCACAGCCGTTAAGAATGAACAGCAGCAGCGCTGACAGCATCAGACGCATGACATTTTCCTCTCAGCCTTTCTGCAACAGTATGCCGTGATCACGCATCACGCGCCTGCCGAACGAAGCCGCGCAGATAGTCCACCTTGCCATCCTCGGCGCGGTAGCCCAGATGAATCTGCTTGAACAGCCCGTCACCCAGCGGCAGTGCCACCAGTTCCAGCGCATCGGCATGCTGTGCCACCAGCCATCTCGGCAGGGCGGTCACGCCCCGGCCCGCCGCCACCAGCTGCAGCAGAATGTCGGTGATCTCCAGCGTGCGGTGCGCGCGGGGGAGCACGCCGGCGGGCTGCAGAAAACGGGTGAAAATGTCCAGCCGCGCCTGTTCCACCGGATAGGTAAGCAGCGTCTCCTCCGCCAGCATCTCCGGCGTCACCCGGCCCACACCCGCCAGACGGTGCCGGCGGGAAACGGCCAGCACCAGCTCGTAGTCGAACACCGGCTCGAACACAAGGGATTTCTTCTCCAGCGGATCCGGCGTCACCAGCAGATCAATCTCATGGTGAAACAGCGCGCCAATGCCACCGAACTGGAAATGCTGACGCACATCCACCTCCACATCGGGCCAGGCGGCCAGATAGCCGGCCAGCACGCCATTGAGCCAGCCGTAGCAGGGATAGCACTCGATGCCGATGCGCAGCACCCCGCGCCGGCCCTCACGCATGGCGGCCAACACCGTCTCGGCATGCTCCAGCTGCGGCAGCAGCCGTTCCGCCAGCGCCAGCACATACTCCCCCGCCGGGGTGAAACGCAACCGCCGGCCCTCCTTGCGCCACAGCGGTAGCCCCAGACGCTGCTCCAGTTTCTTGATGGCGTGGCTGACCGCCGACTGGGTCACATGGAGATTCTCCGCCGCCGCGGTCAGCGAGCCACAGCGCCGCAGCTCGCGCAGAATGCGCAGATGAAACCGCTCAATCATGACACTTGCTCATCCATATAGAAAAAAACATCACTTTTAATCATCATTCTACCCGCCTATCATGCCCGTCACACACCAAAAGGAGCATGAACCATGGCAAAGACGCACAACCTGGGCTTTCCCCGCATCGGCGCGAAGCGGGAGCTGAAATTCGCGCTGGAAAAATTCTGGCGAGGCGAGATCGACCGGGCCACGCTGGAAGAGACCGGCCATGCCCTGAAAGTGGAGAACTGGCAGCGGCAGGCGCGCCTCGACCGGGTGCCGGTGGGCGACTTCTCCTTCTACGATCATGTGCTGGACACCAGCTTTCTGCTGGGCAACCTGCCGCAGCGGGTGCGTGGCCTTGAGGGCGACGCGCTGGATCAGTATTTCCGCGTCGCCCGTGGCCGCTCCGCCTGCGACCATGGCTGCGTGCACGTGGCCGCCGGCGAGATGACCAAGTGGTTCGACACCAACTACCACTACATCGTGCCGGAATTCGACCGCCACACCCGCTTCACCCTGGACGCTTCCCGCCTGCTGGCGCAGATCGAGGAAGCCAGATCGCAAGGCCACACCCCCAAGCCGGTCATTCTGGGACCGGTCACCTATCTGTGGCTGGGCAAGAGCATCGACGGCAGCGACCGGCTGGACCTGCTGCCGCGTCTGCTGCCCGCCTATGCGCAACTGTTCGATGCGCTGGCTCAAGCCGGCTGCGACTGGGTGCAGGTGGACGAGCCCATTCTGGTCACAGAACTCGATCCCGAATGGGCGCAGGCGCTGCGCATCGCCTGGCACCATCTGAAACGGGACGATCTCGACATTCTGCTGACCAGCTACTTCGGTGAGCTGAAGGAAAACCTGCAACTGGCCTTCTCCCTGCCGGTGAGCGGCTGGCATGTGGACGCGGTGCGCGGCGCGGACGAAATCGACGCGGCCGTCGCATCTCTGCCGGAAGGAAAGGTGCTCTCGCTGGGCGTGATCGACGGGCGCAATGTGTGGAAGAGCGACCTCAATGCCCTGCTGGATCGTCTGGAACCGATTCACGCGCAACTGGGTGATCGCCTGTGGCTCGCCCCCAGCTGTTCGCTGCTGCACGTCCCCGTGGATCTCGATCAGGAAACGGATCTGGAACCGGAAATCCGCAGCTGGCTCGCCTTCGCCCAGCAGAAGCTGGAGGAAATCGACGTGCTGGCCAATGCCCTCAACCATGGACGCAGCAGCGAGGCGGCCACTCTGGCCGACAACGCCGAAGCGCTGGCCAGCCGCCGCAATTCCAGCCGCACCCGCAACCCCGCCGTCCGTGAGGCGCTGGCGGGCATCACGCCAGAATGGGGCCGACGCCAGTCGCCCTATGCCAAGCGGGCGCCGAAGCAGCATGCTGCGCTCAACCAGCCCCTTTTGCCCACCACCACCATCGGCTCCTTCCCCCAGACGGCGGAAATCCGCCAGACCCGCGCCGCCTTCCGCCGTGGCGAGCTGGATGAGAGCGCCTACACCACAGCCATGAAGGAAGAGATCGCCCGCTGCATCCGCGAGCAGGAGGCGCTGGGGCTGGACGTGCTGGTGCACGGCGAGCCGGAACGCAACGACATGGTGGAATACTTCGCCGAACAGCTGGAGGGCTTCGCCATCACCCGCTTCGGCTGGGTGCAGTCCTACGGCTCCCGCTGTGTCAAGCCGGCCATTCTCTATGGCGACATCCGCCGCCCCCGCCCCATGACGGTGGACTGGATCACCTATGCCCAGTCGCTGACGGACAAGCCGGTCAAGGGCATGCTCACCGGACCGGTGACGATCCTCAACTGGACCTTCGTGCGGGACGACCAGCCACGGCGGGACACCTGCTACCAGCTGGCGCTGGCCGTGCGCGAAGAGGTGCTGGATCTGGAACGGGCCGGCATCCGCGCCATCCAGATCGACGAGGCCGCCCTGCGCGAGGGGCTGCCGCTGCGCCGCAGCCAGTGGCAGAGCTATCTGGACTGGGCCATCGAGGCCTTCCGTATCAGCGCCAACGGTGTGAAGGACGAGACCCAGATCCACACCCACATGTGCTACTCGGAGTTCAACGACATCATCGACAGCATCATCGCCATGGACGCGGACGTGATCAGCATCGAAACCGCCCGCTCCCGCATGGAGCTGCTGGACGTGTTCGAGGTGTTCGAGTATCCCAACGAGATCGGCCCGGGCGTGTATGACATCCACTCCCCCAACGTGCCGAGCGTTGATCAGATGGTGGCCCTGCTGCGCCTGGCCGCCCGCCGCATTCCGGTGGAGCGCCTGTGGGTCAACCCCGACTGCGGCCTCAAGACCCGCAGCTGGGATGAGGTCATCCCCGCCCTGCGCAACATGGTGGACGCCGCCCGCCAGTTGCGTGCCGAACATGAGGTCAGACAGGCCTCCGCATAAAGCATGAAAAGCGTGCCGAGAAGCCGCTTGGGCCTCGTTGAACCGCCTTCGGGCGGTTTTTTTGTGGTTTTTTCGGGCGGGGAAAAGTCGATCCCGCAAAATCAGGGGAGACCCCGTTTAAAACGGCTCCGAAAGGCTCACGCCTCGCCGAAGGCGAAGGGCACCACGCGGCGGATGTCATTCTCCCCCAGCTGCGCCATCAGCAGGCGATCCACCCCCAGCGCCACACCGGCGCAGGCCGGCAGGCCGCCACTGTCTTCCAGCGCCGCGAGCAGCGCCTCATCCACCGGCATCTCCGGCAGGCCACGCGCCCGCCGCTCGGCATTCCAGGCCGTGAAACGGCGCCTATAGGCCCCCGCTTCCCGCAGTTCCTGGTAGCCGTTGGCCAGCTCCAGCCCGCCGGCGTAGACCTCGAAGCGCAGCGCCATGCGCCCGTCTGCCGAGAGGGCCGCCAGCGCCGCCTCCTCCACCGGCCAGCCCCAGACGAACACCAGTTCCCGCTCGGCCAGCCGCGGCTCGATGATCTCCGTCAGCACCAGCTGACGCCACAGCAGGCGATCCTCCGCGTCCACACCCGCCACCGATTTGCCCGCCGCTTCCATGGCCTGCCGGAAAACCGAAGCGGGCGCCTCATACGCCTCCTTGATGCCGGCGAATTCGGCAAACAGTTCATCATAGCGGTGGCGCTCCACCCGCCAGCCGGGCAGCATCTCACCGAGCAGCGCGGCCGTCTCGTCCATGATGGCATCCAGATCAAGGCCGAGCCGATACCACTCCAGCATCATGAACTCCGGCTGATGGCGGGACGACTCGTCCCCATCACGGAACACATGCCCCAGCGCGTAGCAGTCACCCAGCCCGGCACACAGCAGGCGTTTGATAGGGTATTCGGGGGATGTGGGCAGCCAGCGCCTTTCCGACCCCACGCCGGGGCGCTGCACCTCGACGGACAGAGAGCGCAGATGCACGTCCGGCGCCGCCGCCCGGCTCAGCAGCGGCGGGTCCACTTCCATCACGCCGCGGGCATCAAAAAACGCGCGCAGGCCTTTCAGCAGCTGCGCGCGTTTTTTCAGTGTCTCCAGCGGTGCGCCGGGGCGCCAATCACTCCTTGGCGCGGGAGACATACTCGCCCGTCTGGGTGTTGACGATCACCTTGTCGCCAATCTGTACGAACAGCGGCACCTGCACCACCGCGCCGGTGGACAGGGTAGCCGGCTTGCCGCCGGTGCCGGCGGTGTCGCCCTTGAGGCCCGGGTCGGTCTCCACCACTTCCAGCGTCACCTGCTTGGGCGGGGTGACCGCAATCGGCTCGCCGTTCCACAGGGTGACGTTGCAGATGTCCTGCTCCACCAGCCACTTGGCGTTGTCGCCCACGGCCGCCTCACTCGCCTGATACTGCTCGAAGCTCTCCGGATCCATGAAATGCCAGAACTCGCCGTCGTTGTAGAGGTACTGCAGATCGGTGTCCACCACGTCGGCGGCTTCCACCTTCTCGCCGGACTTGAAGGTCTTCTCCAGCACGCGGCCGGTGATCAGGTTGCGGTACTTGACGCGGTTGAACGCCTGCCCCTTGCCCGGCTGGACGATCTCGTTGTTGATGATGACGCACGGCTGGCCGTCGAGCAGAAACTTCAGGCCGTTGCGGAATTCGTTGGTGCTGTAGGTCGCCATGGTGTCTTCTCCATTAAAATAGTCGGCTTATTTTAAATGGTGGAGCGGGCGGTGTCAGCCATTCTCAGGCGAGTGGAACAACTGGAGCGGTGTTGCGGACTGCAAGCGGGCGCTCTGCCCCGTGTGGAAACCGCCTTCCCCCTCAAGGTGCCGGCTCGCTTCGCCCGACGCATGGGTGGTGGCGCGGACGACCCGCTGCTGCGGCAGGTGCTGCCCGTCGAGGCGGAAAACCGGCCCGCTCCCGGCTTCAGTGAGGATGCGGTGGGCGATGGTGCCGCCCGACGCACCCCCATGCTGCTGCACAAGTATCATGGCCGCGCGCTGGTGATGCTCAGCCCCCGCTGCCACATCCACTGCCGCTTCTGCTTCCGCCGCCACTACCCCTATGAGGAGACGCTGGGCGAGGACGCCTGGCAGGCCACGCTCGACTACCTGCGCCGCCACGAGGAGATCCACGAGGTCATCCTCAGCGGCGGCGACCCCTTTACCCTGTCGGAACCACAGCTGACCGCCCGCTGCCGCGATCTGGAACAGATCGAGCATCTACGCAC
>NZ_WFYD01000133.1 GCF_015490265.1 Sulfurivirga sp.
AGCGCCCGGCCATCGGCCACGGTGAGACTGGCCAGCTCCGCCACGCGCATGCCACTGGCGTAGAGCAGCTCCATCATGGCGCGGTCGCGGATGCCTTCCCAGCTGTCATCGAAGCCGGAAAGCAGTTTCTGCGTCTGCTCCACGTCCAGCGCGCCGGGCAGTGGCTGCGGCTGTTTCGGGTTGGTGACCAGCCGGGCCGGATTGGCGGTGATGACCTTCTGCCGCACCAGATAGTCGAAAAAGGTGCGCAGGGCAGCCAGATGCTGCGCCTGAGTGCGGGGGCTCCGCCCCGCGCTGGCCAGATGGAGCAGATACAGCTCCACCGCGCGGACATCCGCCTGTGACCAGTCCTCCAGTTCCAGCTGTTCGTGCATGAAACCGGCAAAGCGGGTCAGCGCCCGCCGGTAGGCCGCACGGGTATGGGCGCTGGCGCGCCCGGCCTGAAGATGACGTTCAAAGTCGTCAATACGGGCAAGCATCGTCAAACAGATGACCCAGCCGGGCGCTGATGAGCAGGCCCATCTGGCTCAGAAAATAGGTGTCCAGATCCGGGGAGAAGAAGTCCGCGCTGCTGCTGCCCAGCGCCAGCACGCCCCAGACACGGCGAAAGCCCAGCGGCACCATGCAGGCGCTGCGCACCGGCGGCATCTCGGCAAACAGCCCGCGGCGCCAGCGGGCTTCCAGCGGCCCGCAGCGGGGATTTCCGGGTGTGAGCGACACTCGCAGGGCATGCACCCACTCCACGCTGGGCCCCAGCTGACTCAGCCCCGCAACAGGCGTGGCCGGCACCTCGAAAGTGACCAGCTGCACCTGATCCAGCCCGAACAGCGCCTGCGTGCGCACCCGCAGCAGGGCAACCGCCGCCTGATCGCTGTGGGTGGACAGCAGCGCACAGATCAGCTGGTGAAGGCGCTCGAACAGCTGGCCATTGTCGCTGGCGATGGCCACCATGGCGGCCACATCCTGCTCCAACTGCGCCTTGCGCGCCCGCAGCCGGTGCAGCTGGTGCTCCAGCAGCGACACCGCCCGACCGTGATCCGGGTGGGGCACGCTCAATTGCTCCACCAGCTCCGGGTGGTGGTGGAAGAAATCCGGGTGGCGCGCCAGCCAGTCGGCCACCTGCTCCGGGCGCAGTTCACTCATGGCACAGTTCCCCGCGATAGACCCACTCCGCCGGCCCGCTCATCCAGACGGAATCCCCTTCCCTGCCGGACCAGTGAATGCGCAGGCTGCCACCCGGCAGACTGACCTCCACGGTATCGTCCACCTCGCCCCAGCGGCGCAGGATCACCATCGCCGCCGTGGCGCCGGTGCCGCAGGCCAACGTCTCCCCCGCACCCCGCTCATAGACGCGCAGGCGCACGTGGCAGCGGTCCACCACCTCGGCAAAGCCCACATTGACCCGTTCCGGAAAGAGGGGGTGGCTTTCCAGTGCGGGACCGAGCGTCTCCACCGGCGCGGCTTCCACCGACGAGACCCGCACCAGCGCGTGCGGATTGCCCACCGACACGGCGCCCACCTCCACCGTCTCGCCGCCCACCTCCACCCGGTAGCGGTCCTGCTCGGTGGGCACGTCCATGGGCAGTTCGGCGGGCGCAAAGCGGGGTGCCCCCATGTCCACCCGCACCCAGCCGTCGTCCTCGATGTGCAGCACCATGCGTCCTGCGGCCGTTTCCACGGGAATGTCGCGCCGGTCAGTCAGCCCGCTGTCGAAGACGAAGCGAGCGAAGCAGCGGGCGCCATTGCCGCAATTGCCCACCTCGGAGCCGTCCGCGTTGAAGATGCGGTAGCGGAACAGCGCCGCCTCGCTCCGGGGCCGCTCCACCAGCAGCAGCTGGTCGAAGCCGACGCCGAAGTGGCGGTCCGCCAGCGCGCGCACCTGTTCGGCGGTTGGCTCGAACCGCTGCGAGATGGCGTCCACCACCATGAAATCGTTGCCCAGACCGTGCATTTTGGCGAATTCCAGCCCCATGACGCCCTCTTGCCTGCTTTTTTCCGGTTCGTTCGCGGCGCGCCGCGACGGCAGCCTGCAAAAATGGGGGAGACCCCGTCCGCCACGCCTTCTGCGGCGATTATATAGCCCAGCGGCGGCGCCGTGCCGCCCCACCGCTATAATAGGCGCATTTCACACAGGAACCGGAAACGCCATGCTGACGCCGAAAGAAATTGTTGCGGAACTGGACAGACACATCGTCGGCCAGGCGGACGCCAAGCGCGCCGTGGCCATCGCCCTGCGCAACCGCTGGCGGCGCAGCCGGCTGCCCGATGATCTGCGTCAGGAAGTCACCCCGAAGAACATCCTCATGATCGGCCCCACCGGTGTGGGCAAGACGGAAATCGCCCGCCGGCTGGCGCGGCTGGCCGACGCCCCCTTCATCAAGGTGGAAGCCACCAAGTTCACCGAGGTGGGCTATGTGGGCCGGGACGTGGACAGCATCATCCGCGATCTGGTGGACAACGCCGTCAAGATGCTGCGGGAAAAGGCCATGGACAGGGTGCGCGAACAGGCGCGCGATCGGGCGCTGGAGCGCATTCTCGACGCCCTGCTGCCGCCGGCACGCGGCTTCGAAACCCAGAGCCATGCCGAGATGGCCACCACCCGCGACAAATTCCGCCAGCGCATTCTCGACGGCCAGATGGACGACAAGGAGATCGAGATCGACGTGGCCGCCGTCATGCCGCAGATGCAGATCATGGGCCCGCCGGGCATGGAGGACATGACCCAGCAGCTGCAGAGTCTGTTCGAGAACCTGGGGCGGCAGAAGCGCCAGACCCGGCGCATGACCATCGCCCAGGCGCTCAAACAGCTCACCGACGAAGAAGCCGCCGCCATGGTTAACGAGGAGGAGCTGCGCGCCGAGGCAGTCGAGGCGGTGGAGCAGAACGGCATCGTCTTCATCGACGAGATCGACAAGGTGGCCAAAAGCGGCGAGCGTCAGGGCGACGTCTCCCGCGAGGGCGTGCAGCGGGACCTGCTGCCGCTGATCGAAGGCTCCACCGTCTCCACCAAATACGGCATGGTGAAGACCGACCACATCCTGTTCATCGCCTCCGGCGCCTTCCATCTGGCCAAACCTTCCGACCTGATCCCGGAGCTGCAGGGCCGCCTGCCCATCCGGGTGGAGCTGCAGAGCCTCGCCGTGGACGACTTCGTGCGCATTCTGACCGAACCGCGCGCCAACCTGACCGAACAGGCCAAGGCGCTGCTGGCCACCGAAGGGGTGACGCTGGAATTCACCGATGAAGCCATCCGCCGCATCGCCGAGGTGGCCTGGCAGGTGAACGAGCGCACCGAAAACATCGGCGCCCGCCGCCTGCACACGGTGATGGAGCGGCTGCTGGAGGAGATCAGCTTCGACGCCCCGGCGCACGCCGGTGAAACCTTCACCATCACGCCGGACTATGTGGATGAGCGCCTGGGCGAGCTGGCGCAGGATCAGGACCTGAGCAGGTACATCCTGTGATTCCCACCCGCATCGAGCTGGACCGCGCGGCGAAAAAGCTCACCGTCGCCTTCGACACCGGCGAGGTGTTCGAATACACCTGCGAGTTTCTGCGGGTGCACTCCCAGTCCGCCGAAGTGGTGGGCCACGGCCCGGAAGACTACGTGCTGCAGGTGGGCAAGGAGAACGTGGGCTGCGACGCCCTGACCCCGGTGGGCAGCTATGGCATTAAAATCCACTTTGACGACGGCCACGACACCGGCATCTACACCTGGGAGCGGCTCTACGAGCTGGGCCGGCACTACGGCCACTACTGGAACGAATATCTCAAACAGCTGAAGGCGGCAGGCCATGAGCGAAAAGAAAACCGTTGATTTCGGCTTTGCCGAAGTGCCATGGGAGGAGAAGGTCCGCCGCGTCAAGGGCGTGTTCGACTCGGTGGCGGACAAGTACGACCTGATGAACGATGTCATGTCCTTCGGCATCCACCGTCTGTGGAAGCGCTTCACTGTGGAAACCGCCGGCGTGCGCCCCGGCATGCGCGTGCTGGATCTGGCCGGCGGCACCGGCGATCTGGCCCGCGCGCTGGCCCGCCGTGTCGCCCCCACAGGTGAAGTGGTGCTGGCCGACATCAACGAGAACATGGTGCAGGTGGGTCGCCGCCGGCTGGTGGATGCCGGCGTGGCCCAGTGGGTGGATTTCACCATCGCCAACGCCGAACAGCTGCCCTTCGAGGACGGCGTCTTCGACCGGGTCACCATCGCCTTCGGCCTGCGCAACGTCACCGACAAGGCCGCCGCCCTGCGGGAGATGCGCCGGGTGCTCAGGCCCGGCGGGCAGGCGCTCATTCTGGAGTTCTCGCAGGTGGAGGGCGAACTGCTGCGCAAGGCCTACGACTTCTACTCCTTCCACATTCTGCCGCGCATGGGCAAACTCATCGCCGATGACGAGGCCAGCTACCGCTATCTGGCCGAATCCATCCGCCGCCATCCGGATCAGGAAACCCTCAGGGAGATGATGCTGGAGGCCGGCTTCGACCGGGCCGAATACACCAACATGAACCAGGGCATCGTCGCCCTGCACCGGGGCTGGGTGTTCTGATGGACGCCCGCCTGCTGCCCGCCGCCATCGACGCCGCGCTGGAGGCGCTGCTGAACGCCACCGTGCGCTACGACGCCCGTCAGGGCGCCTGCCTGCAGCCGCTGGTGGGCAAAACGGTGCAGGTGACCTTCGATGATCTGGGCATGACCCTCTACCTCATCATCCAGCCGGGCGAGATCGCCCTCAACCGCACGCTGGAGGGCGAGCCGGATGCGGTCATCCGCACCCATGCCCTGCTGTGGCCGCTGCTCAAGCAGCCGGACACCCGCGCCCGCCTGCTGGACGAAGGCCGCGCCGCGCTGGAAGGGGACACGACGGTGGCCGAACGGCTGCTGGACTGCCTCGGCAGCCTCTCGCCCGACATTGGCGCCTTCGTGGAGCGCTGGCTGGGGCTTCTGCCCGCCAGCCTGCTGGAACAGGCGCGCCGTCCGCTGGAACGGCTGGGTGACAACCTGCGGCAGACCCTGCGGACCAGCCTGAAGGACTACCTGCAGTTCGAACTCGACCTGCTGCCCACGCGGGAAAGCTTCGAGGTGTTCAGCCAGCAGGTGGCAGAACTGGCCGAGCGGGTGGAACGGCTGGAAAAGCGCATCGCCGGCCTTGAAGAGGAGAACGCCTGATGCGCGCGCCCGCCTTCCTGCGCCAGCTGCGGCGACTGATCACCATTCAGCGCACCCTCACCCTGCACGGCATCGACCGGCTGCTGCTGGAAAACAGCCGCCATCGCTGGCTGATCATGCTCAATCGCCTGCTACCGTGGAACTGGGGCCGTCGGGTGCGAGGCAGCCGAGGCGAGCGCATCCGGCTGGCGCTGGAAGCGCTCGGCCCCATCTTCATCAAGTTCGGCCAGGCGCTTTCCACCCGCAAGGACCTGCTGCCCGACGACATTGGTGTGGAGCTGTCCAGACTGCAGGACGACTGCCCGCCGTTCGACCCGGAGCAGGCCCGCGCCATCATTGAGGCCGAGCTGGGTCAGCCACTGGATGAAGCCTTCGCCCGGTTCGACCTCGAACCCATGGCCTCCGCCTCCATCGCCCAGGTGCATGCCGCCACCCTGCCCAGCGGCATGGATGTGGTGGTCAAGGTGGTGCGGCCTGACATTCAGCCGGTGATCGAGCAGGATCTGGAGATCCTCTACACGCTGGCGAAACTGCTGGAGACGCTGGTGCCGGAGGCGCGGCGCCTGCACCCGGTGGAAGTGGTGCACGAATTCGACAAGACCCTGCACGACGAACTGGACATGATGCGCGAAGGCGCCAACGCCAGCCAGCTCAGACGCCACTGGGAAGGCTCCGACCTGCTCTACGTGCCGCGGGTGTTCTGGGACCTGACCACGCCGCGGGTGCTCACCATGGAGCGCATCTACGGCACCCGCATCAGCGAGATTGACGAACTGCAGCGGCAGGGCGTGGATCTGGAACGCCTCTCCCGCAACGGGGTGATCATCTTCTTCACCCAGGTGTTCAAGCACAACTTCTTCCACGCGGACATGCACCCGGGCAACATCTTCGTGCTGCCCGACGGGCGCTACGCAGCCATCGACTTCGGCATCATGGGCAGCCTCACCCCGGAGGACCAGCGCTATCTGGCCGAGAACTTCCTCGCCTTTTTCAATCAGGACTACCTCAAGGTGGCCGAGCTGCACATCGAATCGGGCTGGGTGCCGCCCGACACCCGCGTCAACGAGCTGGAGGCCGCCTTCCGCGCCGTGAGCGAGCCCATCTGGGGCCGCCCCATCAAGGAGATCTCCTTCGGCCTGTTCCTCATGCGCCTGTTCCAGACGGCGCGGCGCTTCGGCATGGAGGTGCAGCCGCAGCTGGTGCTGCTGCAGAAGACGCTGCTCAACATCGAAGGGCTGGGCCGTCAGCTCAACGACGAGCTGGACCTGTGGGACACCGCCAAACCCTTCCTGGAAGAATGGATGAAGGAACGGGTCGGCCTGCGCGGCTTCGTGCGCAGCGCCCGTGAGGAGCTGCCCTACTGGCTGGAGCGGGCGCCGGAACTGCCCAAGCTGATCCACCGGGTGCTGGATGACGCCGTCCACCGCCCCGGCCAGCCCACCACCGCCGAACTCCGGGCGTTGCGGCAGGAGCTGATCCGCAGCCGCCGCGCCGCGCGCAACCGCACCTTCGGCATCATGCTGGTGGTGCTCTCACTGCTGCCCGTCTTCCCGCTCGGGCTCATCGAGCAGGGAGCGCTCATGGCCCTCGGCCTGCTGCTGGTCCTCAGGGACTGATCACACCGGCGGGCCGCCACGGGCGGCCATCTCGGCAAAATGCGCCGTGGCGAAGTCCATGGTGTTGACATGGTTGTCGAACCATCCGGGCCAGATCTCGAAGACGAACTGTCTCAGCAGCGCCAGCTCGCCGTTTTCCTCATAACGGCGCACCACCTCTTCCAGCTGGGCCAGCACCCGCTCATGCTCGGCCCGGTGCACCGGATAGGCGGGAAAGCCCGTCTCCTCCATGATGCGATGCTCGTTGTCGAAGTGGGCGCGGGTGTGGGCCAGCCACGCATCCAGCGCCTCATGCAGGGGCGCCGGCTCGGCACCCTGCTCCACCGCCTCGATCAGTTCACCGATGCGGTTGACCATCTCAATCTCCTCTGCATGCACCGCGTTCATGTCCTCACGGGCCACTCTGGGCATGCTTTCTGCTTGGTAAACTGCCATAATTGCCTCCTGTCAGCGGGGTCTTTTCCATGTTAAGGCCGTCGGTTTCTCACAACAAAAAAGTTTTCTATCGAACGACATGAGCGCCCTTTTTGCCCAGCTTGTCGGCGTGCTGATCATCATGGCGGCCATTCTGGCCGGCGGGTCGGTGATGCTATTTGTCAACGTGCCCTCCATTCTCATCGTGCTGGGCGGCACCCTGGCGGCGACGCTGATCCGCTTCCGACCCGGCGAATTTCTCAACGCCATCGCCATGAGCTGGCGCGCCATCTTTCCCCCCAAGGAGGTTTCCGATCTGCCCGGTCTGATCGATCTGACCGAGGAACTGCTCAAGGTCACCCGCCGGCAGGGCCTGCTGGCGGCGGAAAACGTGGAAATCGGCAACCGTTTCTATCAGGAGTCGGTGCAGATGCTGGTGGACGGCTATCCTGAAGAGGCGATGAAGAAGTTTCTGGAAGAGGAGCGCCACCTGTTCCGGGAAAAGGCCGAGACCGCCGCCGGCGTCTTCCGCGCCATGGGGGACGCCGCCCCGGCCTTCGGCATGATCGGCACCCTGGTGGGGCTGGTGCAGATGCTGGCCAACCTGTCCGACCCCAGCAGCATCGGCCCGGCCATGGCGGTGGCGCTGCTGACCACCCTCTACGGCGCCCTGCTGGCCAACCTGTTCGCCCTGCCCATCGCCGACCGCATCGAGGCGTGGGCGGAGGATGAGGCGGTGCGCATGGCGCTCATCGCCGATGCGGTCATGTTCATCATCCACGGCGAGCATCCCGCCCGCGCCCGTCAGCTGCTGTCGGTCTATCTGCACGGCAAGCAGAAGGGCGCGCCCGAACAGGAGGCGGCGGAATGAGCCAGAAAAACAGCGGCGCGCCGGCCTGGATGGCCACCTTCGCCGACATGATGTCGCTGCTGATGGCCTTTTTCGTCATGCTGTTCTCCATGTCCACCATTCAGGTGGAGAAGTACGAAGCCGTGGTCAAATCCATGACCGACGCCCTCGGCCATGGCCGTGACCTGACCGCCAGCCAGAAGCAGTATTTCCAGCAGCAAAGGACGCAGTCAGAGTCCAGCGACAGCACCGGCACGGCGGAGAAGACCTCCATCGAGGATCTCAAGCCCCTTTACGACAGCCTGATCCAGACCTACGCCAGCGCCCTTGAGAAACAGCAGCTCAACGTGCAGCTGGAAGACCGGGGACGCAAACTGCGCATCACCTTCCCCAGCAGCGTGGCCTTCCCGCCGGGGCAGGCCACCCTCACGCCCGAATTCCTGCGCCTGCTGCACAAGCTGCCGGACTGGTCCGCTCAGCCGGTCACCCTGCAGGTGCTGGGGCATACCGACAGCCGCCCCATCCACAGCCCCCGCTTCCGCAACAACTGGGAGCTGTCCGCCGCCCGGGCCGCCTCGGTCATCGAAGCGCTCATCCGTCTGGGCAAGATCCGTCCGCAGCAGGCGCGCGCCGTGGGGCTGGCGGACACCCGACCGCTGGATCCCCGCCCACTACCTGAAGCCTGGCGCAAGAACCGCCGTGTGGAAATTCTGGTGGAAAGCGACGCCGCGCCCGTCAAGACAAAAGAGATGAAATGAATGAAGGCGCCCCGGTCGGGACGCCCGGAAGGGATCAGGCTTTCTTGGTGTATTCGGCCACGATGTAGATGCTGGTGCCGTTCACCTTGCCCTCGAAGTGCCGGCCATCATCGGTGATGCGAATGTTCTTCACCTGCGTGCCGCGCTTGGCGGTGAAGCCCGCCCCCTTCACGTCAAGATCCTTGACCAGAATGACGGTGTCGCCATTGCGCAGCACATTGCCGTGGGCGTCCTTGAGTGTCAGTTCTTCTTCCGCCTCCTCGTCCGCCTCGGCCCACTCCAGCACATCAGGCTCCAGATAGAGCATGTCCAGCAGGTCCTGCGCCCAGGTCTCGCCCTCGGCCGCCAGTTTCTTCAGCAGACGCCAGGCCGCCACCTGCACCGCAGGTTCCTGCGACCAGGCCGACTCGTTCAGACAGCGCAGATGGTTGGCGTCCAGTGCCGCCTCACCGATCAGCTGGTCCCGACAGACGGGGCACAGCGCCACTGTCTCGTCCCGTGGCGCCAGCGCCACCGCCTCGACGTCCTGATCCGCCCCACACAGTTGACATGCATCGCTCATGCGCTTCTCCTTCAGTGATGGCGGCCCCGCCGCCAGTTGTGACAATGGTAAATCCTGAATTCTGCGCCCAGCGCCTGCCCCTGCCAGCGCACCGGCCAGTGTTCCAGCAGCCGGCAGCGCTCGAACAGTCCCCGATCGGCGGGTGAGCGCTCATCATTGAAATAGCTGTGCCACAGCACCACTCCATCCACACCCCGGGGTAAACGACCAAACCAGAAATCAAACTGGGTGCGCCTGCCATCCGCGCTGAACACGGCCGGGTCCGCTCGGTGGCGCAGATACCATGCCGGACGGCTCACCAGCGACCAGTTGCCGGAAAACTTGCGCACCTCAATGCCCTGCCGGGCCAGCTGCGCCTGCCAGCGGTCCAGCCTCAGGCTCGCATTCTCCCAGCCGGCGATCTCCAGACGCGGATCCGGCCCCCCGAACGGCCAGGCGGCGCCGGCCAGCAATGCCGCCACGCCGATCCACGCCAGCCCACCATAGAGACCATGCAGCCACAGCACCCAGCGTCGGGACGCCAGCCACCAGGCCAGCGGCGGCAGCAGCAGCCACCACCCCACCGCCGGCCAGTGAGGCAGAATCGGCTCGTGTCCGGCGCTCCAGCCGAACAGCGCCAGCACCGGCAGGGCAAACAGCAGCGCGAAGCGCCCCCCTTCCGGCAGACGCCGCCAGCGCAGCAGCGCCCAGCCCAACAGCATCAGCGCGCCCAGATAGAGCACCGGCCCATAGGCGCCCAGCTGCCGTCCCTGACTGATGGCAAAACGACGCAGTGACCAGTCCGCATGACGGGTGCCATGGTGCAGCTGGTAGAGAAATGAGGCCCAGTCATGCTGAGCGTTCCACCACAGCACCGGAGCGAGCATCAGCAGCGTCAACCCCGCCGCGCCCCACAGGCCCGGCTGCGCCAGCCAGCGCCAGCGCCCGTAGAGGACGATCATCAGCAGCACCGTCACCACCAGCGTGATGGCGGTGTATTTGGACAGGGCAGCCAGCCCCAGCAGCACGCCCAGCACCCACGGCTGGCGCAGACTTTCATCATGGCGGTGAGACCACAGCCAACGGGCCAGCACCACGGTGACCAGCGCCAGCGGCAGATCCGGCAGCGGAGAGAGCGTCAGGCCATGCAGCAGGGGACTGAACAGCGCGAGAAACAGCACCCAGCCGCCAACCGCAGGCGTCTGAGGAAACAGCGCCTCCGCCAGCCGCACCAGTTGCCACAGCAACACCAAGCCCAGCCCGATGGCCGGCAGCCGCACCGCCCAATTGGCGTCCAGCCCGCGCACAAAGGGCCATTCCAGCCAGCCGATCAGCGGCGGATGGTCAAAGTAGCTCCAGTCCGGATACCAGCCGTAGAGCGCGTAGTGAGCCTCGTCCACGCCCAGCGGGAGCAGTGCGTTGAGCCACAGGTGCAGGCCCAGCAGGCCGACCAGCAGCAGAAACAGGTGGCGGGATGCGATCATGCGGCGATTGTAAAACAAAAAGGCCACCGCAACGGGTGGCCTTGGAATCTGGTGGCTGCACCTGGATTCGAACCAGGGACCCCATCATTATGAGTGATGTGCTCTGACCAACTGAGCTATGCAGCCGAGATGCGCGTATTTTAGGATTTTTCCGCCAAAAATCAACCGTCGGCGCAGATTTTGCCACGCGCCCGCGCAGGCACCCGGCAAAAACGGGGGAGACCCCGTCTCCACCGCCTATACATTGAAGCGGAAGTGCATGATGTCGCCATCCTGTACGATGTAGTCCTTGCCCTCCAGCCGCATCTTGCCGGCTTCCTTGGCGCCCTGCTCGCCGCCATATTCGATGAAGTCCTCGTAGGCGATCACTTCGGCGCGGATGAAGCCCTTCTGGAAGTCGGTGTGAATCACGCCGGCGGCCTCCGGCGCCGTGGCCCCCTTTCTCACCGTCCAGGCGCGCACTTCCTTGACGCCGGCGGTGAAGTAGGTCTGCAGGCCGAGCAGGTCGTAACCGGCGCGGATGACCCGGTTGAGGCCCGGCTCCTCCAGCCCCATCTCTTCCAGAAACGCCAGCTTCTCGTCATCCTCCAGCTCGGCGATCTCCGCCTCGATGGCGGCGCAGACCGGCACCACCGGCGCCCCTTCCTTCTCGGCCAGCGCCCGCACAGCGTCCAGATGGGGGTTGTTGTCGAAGCCGTCCTCGTTGACGTTGGCGATGTACATCATCGGCTTGATGGTGAGCAGGTGAAGGTCATAAAGGGCGTCGATCTCCTCCTCGCTCAGCCCCTGAGCGCGGATCAGCGTGCCCTGCTCCAGCCCGGCCAGCACCTTCTCGTAGAGTTCCAGCAGCGCCTTGGCCTCCTTGTCGCCGGACTTGGCCTTGCGCTGCACCTTGTTGATGGCCTTCTCGACGCTCTCCATGTCCGCCAGCATCAGCTCGGTATTGATCACCTCGATGTCGGAGACCGGATCCACCCGCCCGGCCACATGGACGATGTCGTCATTGTCGAAGCAGCGCACCACCTGGGCGATGGCGTCCGTCTCACGGATGTTGGCCAGAAACTTGTTGCCCAGCCCCTCACCCTTGGAGGCGCCTTCCACCAGACCGGCGATGTCCACGAACTCCATGGTGGTGTAGAGGGTGCGCTCCGGCTTGACGATCTCGGCGATGCGGTCGGCGCGCGGGTCCGGCACCGGCACCACGCCCACATTGGGCTCGATGGTGCAGAACGGGTAGTTGGCCGACTCGATGCCGGCGTTGGTAAGCGCATTGAACAGGGTGGACTTGCCCACATTGGGCAGCCCGACGATGCCGCACTTGAATCCCATGGATGAAATCCTCTTATGCCTTGAATGAATGCAGGTGGTTCATGGCCGTGGCCCAGTCGCCGGAGACGAT
>NZ_WFYD01000134.1 GCF_015490265.1 Sulfurivirga sp.
CTGGTCATTCTGGTGGCGGTGCTCTCCCTGCTGCAGGCCACACTGACCCTGCCGGGCATTGCCGGTATCGTGCTGACGGTGGGCATGGCGGTGGACGCCAACGTGCTCATCTATGAGCGCATCAAGGAGGAGCTGCGTGCCGGTCAGTCAGTGCAGGCGGCCATCCATGCCGGATACGAGAAGGCCTTCATGACCATCGCGGACGCCAATATCACCACTTTGCTGGCGGCCATCGTGCTGTTCAGCTTCGGCACCGGCCCCATCAAGGGCTTTGCGGTGACCCTTTCGATCGGTATCGTCACTTCCATGTTCACCGCCATCATGGTCACCCGTGGCATCGTCAACTGGCTCTATGGTGGCAAGCGTGTCGAAACACTGTCCATCTGAGGAACACGGTATGAGCATTTTCAATCTGGGCGAGAAACAGATCGACTTCATGAAACAGCGCAGACTCGCGCTGGCGCTGTCGCTGACGCTGATCGTGCTTTCCATCGTGGGCATGGCGGTGCGCGGCTTCAATTTCGGCATCGACTTTACCGGCGGCACGGTGATCGAGGTGGCGTATCCCCAGCCGGTGGAACTGGCTGAAGTGCGCGATACGCTGCGTCAGGGCGGTTTCGACAAGGTGATCGTGCAGCACTTCGGGTCCGCCACCGACGTGCTCATCCGTATCCAGCCGCGCGAGGGCATGACTTCCGCCATGATCAGCAACCAGGTGCTGGAGCTGCTTCGGAAGCAAAACCCGAAGGTGGAGCTGCGCCGGGTGGAATATGTGGGTCCGCAGGTGGGGGACGAGCTGACCGAGGATGGCGCGCTGGCGGTGCTCTATGCGTTGATCGGTATTCTGATCTATGTGGCCTTCCGTTTTGAATTTCGCTTCGCGCTGGGTTCCATCGCTGCACTGGTGCATGATGTGATCATCACCCTCGGCGTGTTCGCCTGGACACAGGCACAGTTCGACCTGACCGTACTGGCGGCGGTACTGGCGGTCATCGGCTACTCCCTCAACGACACCATCGTCGTGTTCGACCGCATCCGGGAGAACTTCCGCCTGCTGCGTGACAAGACACCGGAAGAGGTGATGAACATCTCCATCAACCAGACGCTGTCACGCACTATCATGACCTCCCTGACCACCTTGCTGGTGGTCTTCGCCCTGTTCTTCCTCGGTGGGGAGATCATCCACAACTTTGCGCTGGCGCTGCTGGTGGGCATCGGCGTGGGCACCTATTCCTCCATCTATGTCGCTTCCGCGCTGGCGCTGATGCTGGGCGTGTCCAAGGAAGACCTCACCCCGCCACCCAAGGACGAGGTGGACCGCGAAGCCTTGGAGCGGGAAATGCAGCAGGCCTTTCTGGAGGCCGAAGCCCGCCGTCAGCAGGCGAAGTCCTGAGGGGTGTCATGAGCGAACTGCAGGAAGCCATTCAGCGGCGGCGCACCTTTGCCATCATCTCCCACCCGGATGCGGGTAAGACCACCGTCACTGAAAAACTGCTGCTCTACGGTGGCGCCATTCAGCTGGCCGGCGCCGTCAAGGGGCGCAAGGCGGCCCGGCACGCCACTTCCGACTGGATGCAGATGGAGCAGGAGCGGGGTATCTCGGTCACCTCGTCGGTGATGCAGTTTCCCTATCGGGATGTGATCATCAACCTGCTGGATACCCCGGGGCACGAGGATTTTTCCGAAGACACCTACCGCACCCTCACCGCGGTGGATTCCGCACTGATGGTGATCGACTGCGCCAAGGGGGTGGAGGAGCGCACCATCAAACTGATGGACGTATGTCGCCTGCGGGACACGCCCATTCTCACCTTCATCAACAAGCTGGACCGGGAGGGGCGTGAGCCCATCGACTTGCTGGACGAGGTGGAGGAGGTGCTCGACATCCAGTGCGCGCCAGTGACCTGGCCCATCGGCATGGGCAAGCGCTTCCGCGGCATCTATCACCTCTACAATGACACCGTGCGCCTGTTCGAGCAGGTGGAAAACGACACGGCTGCCGAGGGGGAGCTGATCGAAGGACTGGACAACCCGCGCCTTGATGAGGTGCTGGGCGATCAGGCCGAGGAACTGCGGGAGGAGATCGAGCTGGTGCGTGGCGCCAGCCATGCTTTTGACAAGGCGGCCTTTCTGGCGGGTCGATTGACACCGGTGTTCTTCGGTTCCGCCATCAACAACTTCGGCCTGCAGGAACTGCTGGACGCCTTTGCCGAGCATGCGCCGCCGCCCCAGTGCCGCGAGGCGAAGGAGCGCCCCGTCTGCCCGGATGAGGAGAGGCTCACTGGCTTCGTGTTCAAGATTCAGGCCAACATGGACCCCAAGCACCGGGACCGCATTGCCTTCATGCGCATCGTTTCCGGTCGCTTCCGCAAGGGCATGAGCCTGCGTCACGTGCGCATCGGCAAGGATGTGAAGATCTCCAAGGCACTGACCTTTCTGGCCAATGCCCGCGAGCAGGCGGAGGAGGCGGTGGCCGGCGACATCATCGGTCTGCACAATCACGGCACCATTCAGATCGGCGACACCTTTACCCAGGGAGAGCCGCTCAAATTCACCGGCATTCCCAACTTCGCGCCGGAGCTGTTCCGTCGTGCCCGCCTGAAGGATCCCATGAAGATGAAGGCGCTGCAGAAGGGGCTGCAGCAGCTGTCGGAGGAGGGGGCCACGCAGCTGTTCCGCCCGGTGATCAACAATGACCTCATTCTCGGGGCGGTTGGCGTGCTCCAGTTCGAAGTGGTGGCGCAGCGGCTCAAGGATGAGTACAACGTCAGCTGCGACTTCGAGCCGGTGAGCGTGCACACAGCTCGCTGGGTCATCGGTCCGGAAAAGGAGATCGAGCGTTTCAAGGCCAAAGTGCAGGAGCATGTGGCCTATGATGCGGGCGATCATCTGGTCTATCTGGCGCCTTCTCGGGTCAACCTGCAGCTGATCGAGGAGCGCTGGCCCGAGCTCGAATTCGTGGCCACGCGGGAGCACTGATGGGCGGAAAGAAGCGCAAGGAACAACCGCGGCAGTGCGATGGGTGCACCGCCTGTTGCGATGGCTGGGTGCGCATTGATGTGCCCGGTTATGAAGCATGGCCCGGGCATCCGTGTCCTTACAGCACGGGCTCCGGCTGCGCCGATTACGACAACCGTCCCGAGTTTCCCTGTCGCCGGTTTGTCTGCGGCTGGCTGCTGCCGGATTCACCGCTGCCTGACTGGATGAAGCCTGACAAGGCGAAGGTGATGGTGCTGTTCAATCAGCTGCAGTGGCAGGGGTTGCCGGTGGATGTGGCGCTGCCGGTGGGCAAACGCATTCCGCCGCGGGCGCTGCGCTGGCTGCAGCAGTTCGCCGAGCAGCATGGCCGTCCGCTCATCTGGACCGAGTGCATCGAAGAGAATGGACAGTTGCAGAAGGACCAGATGGTCTATGCCTGGGGGCCACCGGCCTTCCAGCAGCAGGTGCAGCTGTGGCAGGAGCAGGGGGTGCGGCTCTGGTAGCTCTGTCGGGTGGATGTGGCTTGGTCGATGGGGTGCTCGACTGAACTCTTTCTGCCTTCTCACTCTCGCTTGACGCAAGACCTGCGTCAGGCTTCCCCCAGCTTGTTGCCGCCGCTTCGGCGGCTGCCTCCACCGGTGGGTCCATAGGTAGGGGCGTCTTCCGGTCTTCCCAGCAGCAGTCTCAACACACCTTCGTTGAGCTGCGCCAGGCGCATCAGCGTGGCGCCGTTTTCCAGATGCAGCCTTTCAGCCTGTTCGCTCAGGGAGATGAACTGGCGCAGCCTGTCGGCCTGAGGTGTGCCTTCCAGTTCCTTCAGCAGGGTGGTGAGTGAACCGGCTTCTTCAGGCAGGGCGTCTTTCAGCGCCTCGCTCAGCGGTGTCAGCTGGTCAAGCAGTTGCTGCTTGCGCTCGGTCAGGGCGTTGAGCGCATCGGTATCCAGAGGATGGATATTGAGAAGGGCCTTTTCTTCCTGCAGCAGATACAAAAACTGCTCCAGCAACGGGAGCAGTTGTTCCATGCGTTCAAACAGCGGAAGATGAAGAGGTGACGCGCTCATGCGTCACAGTTTACTGAAGAGCACTTCCGTCTGCAGCAGTTTGCGGGCGACAGATTCGCTGTCCACCTGATAGGTGCCGTCATCAATGGCCTGCTTGATGCGGGCGACTTTCTCCTCGCGCGTGACCGGCATGCTGTCCACCTGGTCGAGCAGGGCAGCCAGCTGAGCCACGCTCTTGCCCACGGTTACATCCTGACGTGCCTCGTCAGCAGGGGTGCTGTCACCTGCAGTGGCGTCGGAACGCAACCGCTCGTCCACCTTGCGGGCGGTGTCCGTCTGCGGACGTCCGTTAAGAGCATTGATGTGCTTGATATCCATTTTTCTGGCCTTGTTTCGCTTGTGTGTCTGTCGTCTGTGTCTATGTGCTCAGAGGCTTTATCGACCGCTTCAGGAAAACTTTAGCAAAAAGCACGATTTTTTTCAGTCACGGCACCAGCACAGTGTTCGGTGCGATGACCACGCCGCGCACCACCTTGCCGGAGCGGGCGTTGCGCACCGGAACCTGAGCGCCTTCCACGCCGTTTTTGAGCGCGATGCCGCGGGTGCGCACTTCCAGCGCGCCGATGCGTGTCAACAGGGTGACAGGTTTGCGCTCGAACACCCAGTAAGGGGGCAGCAACATGCGTGCCGTGATGACGGTTTCGGGCGGAATGGCGCGTGCGGCCCGCATGCCCGCTGCATCCTCGATGCGTGAGAGGGCACCATGTGGGCGACGGCTGGCGTCCACCAGCTGGCGACGCAGTGCATTGGCGCTGATCAGCGTATGACGGGGTATGAGGCGGGTGGAGACCACCACCGGTGTCTGGCCGCTGACGGTCACGGTCAGGAAAAGCTTCCAGCGGGGGTTCGGGCAGCTCGCCTGCACCGTCATGCGGCCGAAGGGTTGGCGACGGCCCTGCAGCAACGCATATTCGAGCGGTGTGGTGCAGCGGGGCAGGCGGGTGCGTCGGCCCAGTTTGTGGACGTAAATTTTCGGGTTGATGAGTTTTTGGCCGACATTTTGCTTGACCCGCTTCACAGCGGTCGCGTAGATCGGTTCCATGGGCTGCCATGGCCCGTCGGCGCGAAGTGGCGCCGCGACGCACAGAAGAAGAAGGAAAAGCAGGCGTCGGAACATGGGCCATGGGATACGCTATGATTAACCCGGAATTGTAGGATAAGGTGAGCCGTTATGTCCGACTTTCTCAAGAGTGTTGACCGCCGCACCTCCCTGGCGGGCATGAACCGCATGGAGCTGCTGTTGTTCCGGCTGGACGGCCCGCAGCTCTACGGCATCAATGTGTTCAAGGTGCGAGAGGTGATTCAGACACCGCCGATCGCGCCGGTGCCCCGGTCCGATGATCGCATCGTGGGCGTGGCGGACATCCGCGGTCAGACCATGCCGATCATCGATCTGGCCAAGGCGCTGGAGCTGACGCCCATCGAGCCGGAGAAGCTGCCGGACAGCCTGACCATCGTGACCGAGTTCAACTCGGCCATTCAGGGCTTTCTGGTGCGGGAGGTGGACCGTATCGTCCACCTGCGCTGGGAGGACATCATGCCGCCGCCGGATACGCTGGCGCATGTGGCCTATCTCACCGCCGTGACCCGTCATGAGGATCAGATCATCGAAATTCTGGACGTGGAGAAGGTGCTGGCCGAGGTCTCCGGCGTCAAGGACGTGGTCACCAAGGAGACCATCCAGATGGCCAAGGAGAAGATTGGCCAGGCGGCCGGCAACTACTTCATTCTGGCGGCGGACGATTCGGCCGTGGCCCGCCAGCAACTGCGCAGCATCTTCGAAGGACTGGGCATCAACTACAAGATCGTGGACAACGGTCGCAAGGCCTATGACCTGCTGCAGAAATGGGCCAAGGATGCCGAAGACGGCATGGCGCCGCCGGTGCCCGAGCGGGTGCTGATGGTCATCTCAGACATCGAGATGCCGGAGATGGACGGCTATACGCTCACGCGCAAGATCCGCGAGGACGAGCGGCTCAAGGATCTGTTCATCGTGCTCAACAGCTCTCTCAGTGGCGGCTTCAACGAGCACATGACTTCCAAGGTGGGCGCCAACCGCTTCCTCTCCAAATGGCATTCCGACGAGCTGGCCCAGCTGGTGCTGGAGCGACTGGAAGAGATGGAAATGGCGCACGCCGCAGCGGAAGGCTGACATGCGCGCACTCTGGCTAGGTCTAGTTCTGATACTGCCATGGCCGCTGTGGGCAGGCAGCTTCTGTCCCCAGGCGCCAGATAGCTGCGTGGAAGTGACCGGCCAGGCGTCACTGGATGAGAAAGATACAGCCTATGCCCGTCAGATGGCCCTGCGTGATGGGCTGCGCAATGCGGTGATGCGTTGTCAGGTGCAGGTGCGCAGTCAGGATCAGGTGCGGGATTTCCGTTTGGAAGGCAGCACCCTCAATGTGCGTTCCGCCGCGGCGGTGAAATACTTCACCATTCTGGAAGAGACGCCTGACCGGGAGGCGCATCTTTACAAGGTGCGTCTCCGCGCCTGCCTTGAGCCTGTGAGCAACCAGTGTGGCACGCCTCTGGCCGGCGGGTTTCAGCCGAGAGTGGCAATCGGCACAGTGCTGGTTGACCATCCCGATCAGGTGCGGGATATTCGGGATCTGACCCAGGGCTGGCGGCGCATGCTGCTGCGGGCCTTCGAGCAGCATGGCTACCGCAATGTGGTTCCGTTCGACATTCCACCGGCATTGATGCGCCCGCAGCATGTGGCGCCCTCTCTCTCTCCGGCACTGCTGGCGGAGGTGCGCGAGGAGACCGGCGCCCAGTATCTTCTGCTCACCGTCATTCGTGACGCCGGCGCACAGCGTGTTCCGGCCACGCATCTTCAACCGGCGTTGGATGAAATGCTGGAAGAGGTGCGCCGCAGTTACACGGCTGACCTTTCCCCCAACCGTCGCAGTCTGACGGTGGAGTATTTTCTCATTGATCTGAATCATGCCCGCATTGCCAGTCAGGATCTCCTGCGCCGACTCGTGGAAGGAGAGGCCAGTGTGGGGCGTGACAAGCCTTTCGGTGGTGCAGCTTTCATGCGCACGCCCACCGGTCGGGCGATGCTGGAGCAGGTGGTGGCCGAGACGGAAAAGGTGATGAAGACCCTGCAATGTGCACCGTTCGAGGCAGAAGTGCTGGAGCGGCGTCAGGATGCTGACGGCAAGACCCACATTCTGTTCTTCGCCACGCCGGAGAGTGGCCTGAAAGAGGGTGACCAGCTGGCGGTGTATCACCGCCTGGCGCCGACGGTGCGCATGGGAGGGCGTTCGCTGGGCACCGACCGGGTGCCGGCGGGGTTCGTTCGTGTGGTGCGTCTGCAGGACCGTTTTGCCGTGGCGGAGATCGTGGCGGAAAAGCGGCGCATCGAGGAGGGGGACCTGGTGCGCAGCTGGTAAATCCTGCTCGGTTGTCAATGTCCCGGCTACCGGCCTTTCTCAGCCCGCTGCATATGCGGGTTTTTTCGTTTCTGAGCGCTGGAATACGGGGTCTCCCCTGATTTTGCCGGATGCCGGTCTGGCCCCGCCGCCGCGAGGGAAATTTTTCCTAAAGTTTTGCCGCCTGCTGCCGATAGCGGCAACTTTTTGTCGACTTTAGCGGTTTTTGCCAGTTTGGCATCGAGGTTGCTTGGTGGCGAAGTGAGACGACTTTGGA
>NZ_WFYD01000135.1 GCF_015490265.1 Sulfurivirga sp.
AAACCGCCGGCACCAGCCGACCGCAAGGCGCTGGCCGCACTGGAGCGGGCGCTGGTGCCGGGCAAGGATCTCAACACCTACCTGCAGGTGATCAACCAGTTCCCCGTCCTCTCGCCGGAAGAGGAGCAGGAGCTGGCCCGACGCTGGTATTACGACAGGGACGTGGAGGCGGCCCGGCAGCTGGTGCTCTCCTCACTGCGCTACGTGGTGCCCATCGCCCGCAGCTATGCCGGCTACGGCCTGCCGCTGGCGGATCTGATTCAGGAGGGCAACATCGGCCTGATGAAGGCGGTCAAGCGCTTCAATCCGGAGCAGAACGTGCGCCTGATGACCTTCGCCGTCCACTGGATCCGCGCCGAGATCAACGAGTACATCATCAAGAACTGGCGCATCGTCAAGACCGCCACCACCAAGGCGCAGCGCAAGCTGTTCTTCAAGCTGCGCGGTGCCAAGAAGGCGTTGGAGTGGTTCGGCGACAAGGAAGCGGAGCGGGTGGCCGAGGAGCTGGGCGTGACCAAGGAGGACGTGCTGGAGATGGACAGCCGCCTCTACGGGCAGGACGTCTCCATCGACCCCACGCCGGAGGATGAGGAGAACGACCGCCCCGGTCTGGTGCTGGCTTCCAGCGAGCCGGATCCGGAAACCCAGCTGGCCGAACACCAGGACAAGACCCTCAAGCTGGAGAAACTCCACGAAGCGCTGGACACCCTGGACGAGCGCAGCCGGGACATTCTGCAGCAGCGCTGGCTGAGCGAGGAGAAGACCGGCCTCAAGGAACTGTCTGAAAAGTACGGCGTTTCCATGGAGCGCATCCGCCAGATCGAAAAGGCCGCCATCAAAAAGCTCAACAAGGCCATGGTCGAGGCTGCGGGATAAACCCCCTCTATACCCCATAAGAAAACTTTATTTTGACCCGAGAGTTTCCCTTATCGGAAAATATCGCCATCCGACAAGAGAGACAGAGGGGGTCACATGCACATCGACTACTGGCCGGCATGGATCGGCGGCATCGGCATCGGTCTTTTCGTGCTGCTGCACTTCTGGATCATCGGCCGCCCGGCGGGCTGCTCCACCGGGTACGGCAACTTCTGCGCTCTGGCGTGCAAGCGGGTGAAGTTCTTCCACACCGGCGAGTATGAGGACATCAACAACACCCGCCTGTGGTTCCTGCTGGGCATTCCCATCGGCGGGCTGATCAGCGCGCTGCTTTCATCCGAGCCCTGGCACTGGAGCTTTTCCATGGGCATGTATGACGCCATCCTGCCCCAGAGCGACACCGGCAAGGCGCTGTGGCTCATCTTCGGCGGCATGTTCCTCGGTTTCGGTGCCCGCATGGCCGGCGCCTGCACCACTGGCCACGCGCTGGTGGGCGGCGCCATGCTCAACCCGCCCAGCCTGGCCGCAGGCGTGGTCTTCTTCGGCAGCGCCATGCTGATGACCTGGCTGCTGTTCAAGGTGTGACGCCATGATCAACAAACGCAAGCTCAACTTCCTCTCCCTGCTGCTGGGGGCGCTGTTCGGCTTCCTGATGAGCCGCGCGGGGGCCACCACCTACGACCTGCACGCCAAGATGTTCCTGTTCGAGGATTTTCAGCTGATGATCGTCATCGGCGTGGCGGTGCTCATCGGCATGATCGGCATCTGGTGGATGCAGCAGCAGGGCTGGCACAGCATCGGCACCGGCACGCCCATTCAGTTCCCCCGCAAGCCGTGGCAGAAGGGGCTGCTGTTCGGCGCCTTCCTGTTCGGCATCGGCTGGGCCATGACCGCCTCCTGCCCCGGCACGGTGCCGGCCATGCTGGGCGAGGGCAAGCTGCCGGCGCTGTTCGTCTTCATCGGCATCGTGCTGGGCACGCTGGCCTACGGCGTGCTGCAGGACATGATCAACTGCCGGCGCGACCAGCAGTAGCCGCCCGGATGGGGTATAATCGCGCGCCCGCCTCGAGCGGGCGTTTTTGTTTGCAATTCAGAAGGATAGCCATGACCCCCGACAGACTCAGAAACATCGCCATCATCGCCCACGTGGACCACGGCAAGACCACCCTGGTGGACCAGCTGCTGCGCCAGTCCGGCACGCTGGATACCCGCAAGGACATGGGCGAGCGGGTCATGGACTCCAACGATCTGGAAAAGGAACGGGGCATCACCATCCTGTCCAAGAACACCGCCATCGACTGGGAAGGCTACCGCATCAACATCGTGGACACCCCGGGGCACGCCGATTTCGGCGGCGAGGTGGAGCGCATCCTCTCCATGGTGGACTCGGTGCTGCTGCTGGTGGATGCGGTGGAAGGCCCTATGCCGCAGACGCGCTTCGTAACCCAGAAGGCGCTTGAGCGGGGCCTGAAGCCCATCGTGGTCATCAACAAGATCGACCGCCCCGGCGCCCGCCCCGACTGGGTGCTGGACCAGACCTTCGACCTGTTCGACCGCCTCGGCGCCACCGACGAGCAGCTGGACTTCGAAGTGGTCTACGCCTCCGGCCTCAACGGCTTCGCCCGTCCGGAGCCGGACTCCGACGAACAGGACATGACCCACCTGTTCCGCACCATCATCGACAAGGTGCCGGCACCGGATGTGGATCTGGACGCCCCCTTCCAGCTGCAGTGCATCAGCCTGGACTACGACACCTACAAGGGTGTGATCGGCACCGGGCGCATCAAGCGCGGGCGCATCCGTCCCAACACACAGGTGACCATCATCGACCGGGAAGGCAACACCCGCCCGGCGCGGGTGCTTGAGGTGCTGGGCTACCACGGGCTGGAGCGGGTCAATGTGGAAGAGGCGCAGGCGGGCGACATCATCGCCTTCACCGGCATCGACCCCCTCTACATCTCCGACACCCTGTGCGACCCCGGCCATGTGGAAGCCCTGCCGCCGGTGAGCGTCGAGGAACCCACCGTCACCATGACCTTTCAGGTCAACACCTCCCCCTTCGCCGGCCGGGAAGGCAAATACCTCACCTCCCGACAGATCCGCGAGCGGCTGGACAAGGAGCTGCTCACCAACGTGGCCCTGCGGGTGGAGGACACCGACGACCCGGATCGCCTGCGCGTCTCCGGCCGCGGTGAGCTGCATCTGTCGGTGCTGATCGAGACCATGCGTCGCGAGGGCTTCGAGCTGGCCGTCTCCCGCCCGGAGGTCATCTTCAAGGAGATCGATGGCGAGCTGATGGAGCCCTATGAGACCCTCACCGTGGACATTCCGGAAAGCGCTCAGGGCACCATCATGGAGAAACTGGGCGAGCGCAAGGCGGAGATGACCAACATGGTGCCCGACGGCTACGGCCGGGTGCGCATCGACTTTATCGTGCCCTCCCGCGGTCTGATCGGCTTCCGCACCGAGTTTCTCACCGCCACCGCAGGCGAAGGGCTGCTGTTCTCCAGCTTCAGCCACTGGGGGCCCAAGCTCTCCGGCCGCATTGGCGCGCGCACCAACGGCGTGCTCATCTCCAACGGCACCGGCAAGGCGCTGGGCTATGCCCTGTTCAACCTGCAGGAGCGCGGACGGCTGTTCATCGGCCCTGGCGACGAGGTCTATGAAGGCCAGGTGATCGGCATCCACAGCCGCGCCAACGACCTCACCGTCAACCCGCTGAAAGCCAAGCAGCTGACCAACATCCGCGCCGCCGGCTCGGATGAGAACATCCTGCTCACCCCACCGATCCGCTTCACGCTGGAGCAGGCGCTGGAGTTCATCGACGACGACGAGCTGGTGGAAGTGACGCCGGAAAGCATCCGCATTCGCAAGAAATACCTCACCGAAAGCGAACGCAAGCGCCATGCGCGTAAAAAGGACGACTGAAGGCGCATTTTTCCGGCCGCGCCGCGGCGGGCCGGCGCGGCATCCTGCAAAATCAGGGGAGACCCCGTCGTGATCTGCTTCATTCAGCGCGCCTGCCAGGGGCGGGTGGAGGTGGACGGCGAAACCGTCGGCGAGATCGGCTACGGCATGGTCGTGCTGGTGGGTTTCGAGCGTGGCGACGACGAGGCTCGCCTGAGCCGCATGGCGGACAAGCTCATCGGCTACCGCCTGTTCGCCGACGACAACGACCGCATGAACTTCGACATCCGCCAGATTGACGGCGAAATCCTGCTCATTCCCCAGTTCACCCTGGCGGCCGACACCCGCAAGGGACTGCGTCCCAACTTCACGCCGGCCGCCCCGCCGGAAACGGCTCGCGAGCTGTTCGGGCGATTTGTTGAAACGGTGCGCGCAAAACATCCTAAAATAGCAACAGGACGGTTCGGCGCCAACATGCAGGTCACCCTGTGCAACGACGGGCCGGTATCCTTCTGGTTGCAGGTGTAAGCACGGACATTCGCCTTCCATGAGACGCCCCATTCTGCTGCTCAGTCCTGATCCGGACGCGGAAGAACGCTTCCGTCAGGAACTTTCTGCCAGCGACATCGTTCAGGCCTTCACGCCGGAACAGGGCCAGCAGCTCAACAGTCAGCTCTCTCCCCGCTGGCTTGTCAGCACCACCGAAAGCTGCGGCTGGGCGCTGGACTGCATCGACCGCACCCTGCTCGACTATGACCGCCTCACCGGCCTGCTCAACCGCGAGGGCTTCATCGAACGGCTCAAGGCGCACAGCCTGCTGACCAGCATGACCGCCCTGCTGATGTTCAGCATCGACCGTTTCAGCAACATCAACGACACCTTCGGGCTGGAATTCGGTGACGAGCTGCTCAAGGCACTGGCTCACCGGCTGATGGACATCACCCGCGAGCAGGACCTCATCGGCCGGCTGGGCAGCGACCTGTTCGCCGTGCACATCCACGGCCTGCAGGACGAACAGAACGTGCACGATCTGGCCCACCGCTTCCTCAACGCCCTGCAGGAACCCTATGAAGTCAATGGCCGCATGGTGCATCTGAGCTTCAGCATCGGCGTGGCCACCCGCCCCCCACTGGCCACGCCCATGCAGCAGCTCAACGCCGCCAACCGCGCCCGTGTCGAGGCCAAAAACCGCCAGGGCCGCCAGCTGGTCTTCTACAAGCTGGAGATGAACATGGAAACCGGCCGCCAGGTGCGGCTGGAGAACCATCTGCGCTTCGCGCTGGAGAAGGGCGAGATCGAAGTCTTCTACCAGCCGCAGGTGCGCGCCGACGACGGCAGCCTCTACGGCGCCGAGGCGCTCATCCGCTGGAACCATCCGCGCATGGGACTGATCTCCCCGCAGGAATTCGTGCCCATCGCCGAGCGCATCGGCCTGATCCAGCCCATCAGCCTGTTCGCGCTGGACCGGGTGCTGGAGGACGCCCAGACTCTGTGCGACCGGGGTCACCGGCTCCACTTCAGCGTCAACCTCTCTCCCGTCCAGTTCCACTACCCGGAACTGGTGGACGAGATCACCCGTCGCGTCTCCGCCCAGCAGCGCCCGGCAGAGATGCTGGAGATCGAAATCACCGAATCCCAGGCCATCGCCCGGGTGGATGAAGCGCTGGACATCATGAACCGGCTGCGCGCCCTCGGCGTGCGGCTGGCGCTGGATGATTTCGGCACCGGTCAATCCTCCCTGGCATGGCTGAGCCGCTTTCCCATCAACACCCTGAAGATCGACCGCGGCTTTGTCATCCAGCTGCCGGATGAGGCCGCCGCCAAGGTGATCCGCGCCATCTGCGCCCTGGCCAAGACACTCAACCTGCAGCTGGTGGCCGAAGGCGTGGAGACCGAAGATCAGGCCCGCTTCCTGAAGGATGCCGGCGTGGATCTGCTGCAGGGCTACCTGTTCGGAAAGCCCATGACCTTTCAAGACTTTCTCAACACCTGCGAGCCGGCCGGCGATTAGAATATTTCCGCTCACAGCGCGGGAGAAATAGCCATGCAATACAAGATCACTCAGGAAGAGGCCCAGAAGGCCAAGATTCCCTTTCACATCTACAACTTCAACATCCTGATCACCCACCTGTTTCTCGCCTACACCATTCTGGAGATCGGCCACGGCAAGATGGCACCATTCCTGCTCATTCCCGCCATCTCCACCACGGTGATCCTCTACATCTGCTCACAGGTGAAGAAAAAGCTGCCGGAAAGCTGGTATGTGGCCGCCAACTGGATGGTCGCCTGCCGCCGGGGCAAGCTGCTGATCGGCTCCTACATCGTCGCCATCGCCATGATGGGCCTCTATCTGCTGGTGGACACCCTGTTCCCGGGCGGCATGTCCATGCAGGACTTCTCCAACCCGGAGGGTGGCAAGACCAACATCATGCAGGTGGTCACCATGTACTTCTCGGGTCTGGTGGTGTTCGTCACCGTGCTGGTGACCTTCATCCAGACCGGCATCTCCGTCTTTGAAGCGGGACAGGGCATTCTCAACGACAAGATCGAGCAATATCTGCCCCGCCCGGAAGATCAGAACCCGCCGCTGGGCAAGTCCGAGGACGAAAAGGCGCCTGAGGACATCGCAAACCTGGACCGGCCCGGAGCCACTGAATGATCCGCCGCCTGCCGGTCTTCGTCCAGGCCCTGCTGGCCACGCTGCTGCTGGTGCTGGGGGGGTGGCTGCTCTTTCCGGACGCGCCGCACCCCTACAAAAAGGAACAGCTGCCGTGGAACAGTTTCCGGGATGAGCAGGGTCATGTGCATGCGCTCGGGCTGACCATCGGCAAATCCACTCTGGCCGATGCCATGGCCCTCTACGGACGGGATGTGGAGGTCAAGCTGTTCGCCGACGCCCAGCTGCGTCCCACATCCGTGGAAGCCTACTTCCCCACCATCTACATCGGCAGCATCAAGGCGCCGCTGATCCTTCGTCTTGCGGTCGGCCCCGAGCGCAAACAGGCGCTGCTGAAAGAAGCGCCGGGCGTGCGCGCCACCCCCACCGGTGACAAGGAGGCGCTGCTGAGCGACTTTCAGGCCCGCAGCCTGCTGCATGCGCCCATCGAAGCCATCACTCTGGTGGGACGCGACCTGCCGGAAGAAGCGCTGCTGAAGCGTTTCGGCCCACCGCCTTACCGACGCAAGTCACCCGCCGACAAGACGGAACGCTGGATCTATCCGGACAAGGGGCTGGAGATCATCGTCGACCCGGAAGGACGGGAAGTGTTCGAGTGGGCCGACTTCATCGGCAGGACGCAGCTCTGAATCCCGGTCTGCCCTGCCGGAGCGGTGTGCATCAGTCAGCGCTGGAACGTTTCTCCGGCGCTTCACTTTTCTGAAGCGGCTGACCCTTTTCCTGCTGACGCGCCTCGTCCCGTGCCTTCATGCCGGCATTGGTGGGCTCCTCGTCATCGTCAAACAGAATACGGTTGGCCACCCCGTCCAGATCATCGAACTGCCCCTTCTTGGCCATCCAGATGAAGGCCACCACCGCAATGAAGCCGAAGGCCAGCACAAAGGGAATCAATCCGTAGATCACGTCCATCAACCTGCCCTCCGGGCCTGTTTCTGTTTCTCGGAAAAGAAGGTGCGGATACGCGCCGCGTTGCCAATGACCACAAGCGAACTCATGGGCATGGTGATGGCGGCGATCAGCGGCGTGAGCGTGGCGCTCATGGCCAGTGGCACCATGATCACATTGTAGAGAATGGAGCTGGCGATGTTCTGACGGATGGTCACCAGCGTGCGCCGCGCCAGACGCACGGCCGTATCCACCGCCAGCAGCTCGTTGTTCATCAGCACGATGTCGGCGCTGTCCATGGAGATGTCCGTGCCCGCCCCCAGCGCAAAGCCCACATGGGCGCGCACCAGCGCCGGCGCATCGTTGATACCGTCGCCCACCATGGCCACCTTCTCACCCTGCGCCTGAAGCCGGGCGATGACATCATGCTTCTCATCCGGCAGCACCTCGGCAATCACCTCCATGCCGCCCAGCTGGCGGGCGATCTCCTCGGCCACGGCCCGCCGGTCGCCAGAAAGCAGCGTCACCCTGTGACCCTGATCCTTGAGACGTCGGATCAGCTCCTTCGCATCCGGACGCAGCTCGTCTGCCAGCAGCAGCAGCGCCACCACCTCGCCTTCCCGCGCTACCCAGATGGTTGTCTGCCCCTTGCGCTGCGCTTTTAGCTCCAGCGACAGCCAGTCCTGCGGCAGCGTCACGCCATACTCGCTGAGCCAGTCACCATGACCGATGCGGTAGTGAGCACCCTCCACCTGGGCCTCCACACCCCGGCCGGCATGCACGACAAAATCCTCCACCCGGTAGTCACCTGGCAGAAAAGCCGGATGCTGCTCCTTCACCGACGCGTAGATGGCCTGACCGATGGCGTGTTCGGAGTGAAACTCCACCGCGGCAATCTTGCGCAGCAGCGTGTCCGCATCCAGTGGGCCACGGGTGTGCACGTCCACCACCCGCATCTCGCCCTTGGTCAGCGTGCCGGTCTTGTCAAAGACAAAGTGGTTGATGTCGTTGAGAACCTCCAGCACCGCGCCATTCTTGACCAGAATGCCGTTGCGGGCGGACACGCCGCTGGCCACGGCGATGGCCATGGGTGTGGCCAGCCCCAGCGCACACGGGCAGGTGATGATCAGCACCGCCGTGCCGGCCATGATGGCGGTTTCGATGCCCTCGGCGAAATACCAGTAGACAGCACTGGCCGTGGCCAGGGTGATGACGGCGGAGACGAACCAGGGCATGATGCGATCCGCCGTGCACTGAATGGGCGCCTTGGAACCCTGCGCCTGCTCCACCATCTGGATGATGCGCCCCAGCATGGTATCCTGCAGAATCTTCTCCACGCTGACGGTCAGGGTGGCGTCCATGCTGAGCGTGCCGGCGGCCACCTTGTCATCCGGCTGCTTGTACACCTCGCGGGACTCGCCGCTGAGCATGGACTCGTTCACATGCCCCACGCCATCGACCACCTCGCCGTCCACGGGAATGTGGTCGCCCGGCTTGATCAGCACCCGATCGCCCGGCTTGAGCAGGCGCACCGGCACCACCTCCTCGCTGCCGTCTTCATTCAGCTTGCGTGCCACCTTGGGCTGCAGCGCCATCAGTCGCCGGGTGGCGTCCACCGCACGATTCTTTGAAATGGCTTCCAGATAACGACCGATGAGCAGGAAGAAGACAAAGTCTGTCATGGTGTCGAAATAGACACTCCCCACATTCTCGTTGAAGTGGAGCGTCACCCAGACGGAGTAGAAATAGGTGGCCAGAATGCCGAGGCTGATGGACACATCCATGCCCAGCGTGCGTGCCTTGAGCGACGACCAGGCCCCCTGAAAGAAGGGTTTGGCGGAATAGAGCAGCACCGCCGTGGCGATGATCCATTCCAGCACATGGAAGTAGTTGCGCCACTCAGGATGCTCATCCGCGCCGGAATAGAGTGCCACGGCAAACCACATGATGTTCATCATGGCGAAGCCGGCGAAACCGAGACGATAGAGCAGGTCCCGGTTGGCCTTGCGCCAGGCCGCCTCGCTGGCGGAAGGGTCGTAAGGCACCGCTTCGTAGCCGATCTGATGCAGGGTGCGGATGATGTCGGAGAGGCGGATGCGCCTGTTGTCCCAGCGCACCTTGATCTGCTTGTTGGTGAAGTTCACATGGGCGTAGAGCACGCCGTCCAGCTGGGCCAGACGGTGCTCGATCAGCCAGATGCAGGCGGCGCAGTGGATGGTCTCCGACAGCAGGGTGATTTCGCGCACATCTCCCAGCTTGTCGGTGAACTGGCTCTGCACCTCATCATGGTCGATGAAGTCCAGTTCCCTGGGCGGCGGCGGAGGCGGCGAAAGCAGTTCGCCTTCCGGCGTGCGCTGATAGAAACTTTCCAGCCCTGCCTCGTGAATGACCTCGCAGACACCGGCGCACCCCTGGCAGCAGAAATCCCGCTCCACCCCCTTGATGGGGTGCGTCACCCGCTCCCCCGGCGCAATGGCCTGGCCACAGTGGTAGCAATGTTCAGCCTGCCGCTGACTCATTTCTTCTCTTCAACCCACAGGGAGCGGCCCAGCTGGTAGGTCTCTCCGTCCTTGGTGATCTCCAGCACCACATCCCATTTGCCCTTGAGCGGTAGTTTCAGGATGCCGGCGAAGGTGCCGTCCGGCTGGCGCTTGAGGACAATCTGACCATCCTGCCGTTTGTCGGCCGGACGGTAGTAGAACAGTGTCGCGCTGTCCCCGACTACCGTGGCGCCACCATCCTTGATATAGATGCGCGCCTGTACCGGTGCCGGTTCGTTCTGGGTCAGCAGCGGGATTTTCAGATCCAGTGCCCACCCTTTGCTCTGCAGGTCCTTTTCCCGCCGGAGGATCTCCACCACCGACGCCTCGGCATGATCCAGATCCGTCTTGACCAGCCCCGGATTGGTGACGATGGCCATGTTGACCATGAACAGGTTGACCGACAGCACCAGCACCAGCATCACCAGCCAGCCGATGACGAACGGATTGCGCCACGGACGGCTCCAGTCTTTCTTTTCACCACTCACCGCAGTTACCTCTTATGTTCTGTGCCTGCCCATGCGCATGTGCACTGTCCGGTGCCCATGCAGATGCGCATGCAGAAACGAAAAAACCCCCGGCACATTCACGCACCAGGGGCACCATTATACGAGCGGTGTTCATTCAGTGCTTGGGCCCGATGAACACGCTCTCGTAGGTTGACTTGATCTCCGGATGGTTCTGGTCCTGCACGATGATGCGGATCGGCACCCGGCCCTCCTTCAGAGCAGACTTCGGCAGACGTACCCGCACGATCGCCTGGCCGACGGTGCCCGGCTCCACCGGCACCACCCGGTCGGTCAGATAGACCAGTCCTTCAGGCCCTTCTACGGAAATCTTGGCCATCATCTTGTTGGGCGTCTTGTTGACGATCTTGACCGTGTACTTGTTCTGAATGGTGCCGTCACTCATCTGCACGAACAGCGGCGCACGGTCATGCAGCGCCTTGACATCGATCGGATCCAGATGAGTCAGCTTCCACAGCAGCAGGCCTGCGGCAATGGACATGACCGTGATGTAGATCAGCACCCGCGGACGCTTGTACCACGGCGGCGTCTCCTTGCCGAGGAAGTCATCCAGCGACGCATAGCGGATCAGGCCCTTGGGCTTCTTGATTTTCTCCATGATGCTGTCGCAGGCGTCAATGCACAGTCCACAGGTGATGCAGCCGAACTGCTGCCCGAGGCGGATATCCACACCGGTCGGGCACACATCAACGCACAGATGGCAGTCGATACAGTCACCAAAGTGCCTGTCCGCTTCCTCATTGGCCCGCTGACGCAGGGTTTCCTGCACCTTCTTCTTCGCCGCACGCTCGTCCATGCCCTCGGCAAGGAACTGTTCCATCAGTTTCTGTTCTTCACCTTCTTTTTTCAGGCGCTGCAGCACTTCTCTCACATAGGCATTGCGTTCCTTCATCTGAGCACGGGGTTCACCGCGGTCCTTGTCATAGGTGGGAACCACCGTGGCCTCATCAATCATGGCCCCCTGAATGCGTGCATAGGGACAGAAGCCGATGCACACCTGCTCGCGCATGAACCCGGCGAAGAAATAGGTGGCCAGCCCCAGAACGATAATGGTCAGCCACTCCCACTTGCCCAGATCCAGATGGAACAGGCGCTTCCACAGATCGAACGCGTCGGTAAAGAAGGCCAGGAAGCTGAAAGAAGTGGCAAAACCGATCAGCAGCCACACCAGATGCTTCGGCAGCTTGATCTTGATCTTCTCCCAGTTGAGCGGCTGCTGGTCCAACTTGATGCGCTTGGCCGGGGGACCCTCGAACTTCTCCTCCAGCCAGGTGAACACATCCGTCCAGACGGTGTGGAAACAGAAATAGCCGCACCATACTCGACCGGCGATGGCCGTCACCGCAGCCAGCAGCAGCGCGAAGAACAGCAGGATCATCGCCAGCACCCAGATATCCTGGGGCAGAATGGTGATGCCGAAAAAGTGGAACTGCCGGTTCGGCAGGTCCCACAAAATCGCCTGCTCTCCATTCCAGCGCAGATACGGACCGAAGAACAGTGTCAGCCACACACTGGCCGCAATCCACTTGAGAGTGCGGTAGTGACCGGGAATGCGTTTTGCATGCACCGTCTTGCCCGTATTGACCGGAAGAATCTCGACACCGATCTCTTCAAGCGTTTTCGAGTTGACCTCGTATTCGTCCAGCAAGGACGCCTTGGTTCCATCCCTGTTCAGTTCACTCATAAAATCGCCCTATGGTTACCAAATTCTATTTATGGTCCGTAATAAACAGTTTTGTTGGATTCCTGAAAATGAAAAAGCCTATCTTGCGATAGGCCTTTTCCCCGAACCCTGGCTCAGCACGCCTTACTGATTCTGCTCTTCCGAGCCATCTTCGCCCGTTTCACCTTCCATGCCCTGAATGGCCTTCCATGCATAGCCAACCAGTGAAACGACAGTCAGCACGACGGTCAGAATGGATCCCCACAGCACCCAGTCATTGTTGAGATCACCCATGATGCGTCTCCTCAGTGATTGCTTATATTCTTATAAACATCGTTAGGTCAATTAAAGCATAAAACGAAAAAAGGGGGAATGTTGCCATTCCCCCTTTTGGATCAGAAGTTGATCATGATCAACTTTCCTTACTGACCACCACCCAGTTCATGCACATAGATGGCCAAGCGCTTGACTTCCTTCTCGCCAAGGCGCTCCTTCCAAGCTGGCATCACAGCTTGACGGGTGCAGTCGATCAGCTGTCCGTTCTTCTTCACATTCACACCATACTTGATGGTACGCACCACAGCATCACGCTGAGTCTGCTCGTCCATCAGCGTGCAGGAGCCGTCATTGGCCGGCACGAAGCGCCAGATCTTGTCGGTCAGGTTGGCCGCACCATTCGGAGCAACCGGTTTGCCGGTCGGACCATGACAGGCCACGCACATGCCCTTGGCGTAGATAGCCTTGCCAGCCGCCACAGATGGATCATTGCCCTTGCCTTCAGACAACGCCATGACATAGTCCGCGACTTTTTCAATCTCGTCATCAGACAGATTGCCCATCAGACCACGAGCCGGCATGTTGCCCACACGACCATTAGCGATTGAGGCATAGATCTGATTGATGTGACCGCCCCACAGCCAGTCATCGTCGGCCAGTACCGGGAAGTTGGGGTTGCCCATGCCGCCGGCACCGTGACAGGCCGCGCAGTTGTCGCCGAAGAGCATCTTGGAGGTAGCCACTGCATACAGTTTGAGATCCTCATTCTTCATGATCTCATTCAGCGGCTTGGAAGCCAGCGCCTCTTCCTTGTCAGCGAACTTGGCCTTACGCCACGCCTTCAGTTCGTTGTAGCTCTCCTCATACTCCTTGACCGCAGTCCATCCGGCCACACCCTTGGTAAAGCCATTGGCCAGCGGGATGGTCGGATAGTAGATGGCGTAGAAGATGATCATCACGAAGCCGGCGTAGAACGCCAGCATCCACCACAGCGGAGGCGGGTTATCCAGCTCGCGGATATCCTCGTCCCAGATGTGGCCAGTGTTGCCCTCGTTGGGCCAGGGGTTGTGTCCAGCCATGTTGTTACTCCTCAGAATCTCTTAATCGTCGTCGTCCAGCACGTTGTACTTCTGCTGCTCCAGACGCTTTCGGCGTCCGGGACTGAGCGCCCAGGCAAAGGTCACCACAATGCCGATGAAGGCGCCCACGGTAATGATCACTCCAGCCCAGTCCTGGGCGGTCATGGCCGCCCAGTCCGTATGGAAGTAATCAGTCAGCTTACTCACGATAGACCTTGCTGTCGTCCAGTTTGGTCATGGTGCCCAGCACCTGGAGATAGGCAACCAGTGCATCCAGTTCGGTGGTGCACTTCTTGTCCGGGTTCGGGTTGCCATAGGTACGCAGGTACTCGTCTGCCAGCTCGATCTCCTCATCGGTGTAAGGCACGCGCAGCTTGCGCATCACTTCAAGACGCGCCTTCATGTCACGCTTGCCCACCTTCATGCGGCCCACATACTGGTCGGTGATGCACTGTTCTGCCAGCCACGGATAGGCAGGCATGACAGACTCGGGCACCATGTCCTGCGGACGCATCAGGTGCAGCTTGTGCCATTCGTCGGAGTACTTGCCCCCCAGACGGGCCAGATCCGGACCGGTCCGCTTGGAGCCCCACTGGAACGGATGGTCATAGATGGACTCGGTTGCCAGCGAGTAGTGACCGTAACGCTCACGTTCGTCACGGAACGGACGGATCATCTGAGAGTGACAGTACATGCACCCCTCACGCTGATAGATGTCACGACCGGCCAGTTCCAGCGGCGTGTAGGGACGCACGCCGTCACCCGGCTTCCAGTCGGACTTCCAGTTGCCGTTCTTGTCCTTGTAGTACAGGCGCTTGTCGGCAACGAGCTTGCCGTTTTCCATCTTGAAGTGACGCTCCCAGACCAGCTCCGGGAACTTCTCATTCTTCAGGTTACCCCACTGGTCCGTGCGCTCGGTGTAGTCCACCGCGGACTTCAGGTAGAACAGGGGCACGATTTCCACGATGCCCGCGATGGACACCATGAAGGCAGTCGCCAGAAACAGCCCGAAGATGTTGCGTTCGAGCTTTTCCTGGAGATTCTTGGGTTGTTCGTTGTGATCAGCCATGTGTCTTTGCTCCTCAACATTTCATCTGTATGGAAGGCGGGCCGGAAGCCCGCCCCATGGCTTCATCAGGCTGCGGCAGCAGCAGGCTGACGGGACTTGATGGTCGCCAGGGTCATGACCACGTTGTACAGCATGACCAGACCACCCAGAACAACCAGCACACCGCCCATTGCGCGCATGACATAGTACGGATGCATGGCTGCTACGGACTCGGCGAAGGTGTAGGCCAGCACGCCGTACTCGTCATAGGCACGCCACATCAGGCCCTGCATGATGCCGGATACCCACATGGCGACGATGTACAGCACGGTGCCCAGCGTGTGCAGCCAGAAGTGCCAGTTGATCAGCTTCATGCTGTACATTTCGGTGTTCCACATCTTCATGACCATGTGGTACAGAGAACCGATGGCCACCATGGCAACCCAGCCCAGTGCACCGGAGTGTACGTGACCGATGGTCCAGTCGGTGTAGTGGGACAGGGCGTTAACGGTCTTGGAGGACATGACCGGGCCTTCGAAGGTGGACATGGCATAGAAGGCCAGCGCCATGATCAGGAAGCGCAGGATGTAGTCCGTACGCAGACGGTCCCACGCACCGGACAGGGTCAGCATGCCGTTCAGCGCGCCACCCCAGGACGGAATGATCATCGCCAGAGAGATGACCGCACCCAGAGAGCCGGTCCAGTCAGGCACCGCGGTGTACTGCAGGTGGTGCGCACCCAGCCATACGTAACCGAAGATCAGCGCCCAGAAGTGGATCACGGACAGACGGTAGGAGTAGACCGGACGCTGCGCCTGCTTCGGCACGAAGTAGTACATCATGCCCAGGAAGCCGGCTGTCAGGAAGAAACCAACGGCATTGTGTCCCCACCACCACTGGATCATGGCGTCCTGCACACCGCTGTACAGAGAGTAGGACTTGTACCAGGTTACGGGCAGCGCCAGACCGTTGACCAGGAACAGATAGGTCACGGCGATCAGCAGCGCAAGGTAGAACCAGTTGGACACATAGACGTGCGGCACCTTCTCCTTGTCCCGGGTGGCGATGGTCATGACGAAGACCATGGTCCACAGCAGCCAGCCCACGGCGATACCTACGTCGAAGATCCACTCCATCTCGTGATACTCACGCGCCTGGGACAGACCGAAGGCAATGCCGATGATGCCGCCCACGATGGAGCCCACCAGCAGCAGCGCAGACGCCCAGGCACAGGGCACGCACCACAGGCGGTTGCTGTTGGTGCGCTGCACGGAGTACAGGGAAGTCACGAACAGCGCCAGACCACCGAACGCGATGACGATGGTGTTGGTATGCACCACGCGCAGACGCCCGAAGGTCAGCTCCGGGATGTCAAAGTTCAGAAAAGGCCACGCCAGTTCTGATGCTGCATAAGTACCAATCGTCGTGCCCGCGATGAACACGATGATTGTCAGCAGGGTACCGAACTTCAGTAGCCCATACTCATACTTGGGAGTTGCAGAGTCCATGTTGAACACTCCTTGGTTTCTTCTTGTTGACCTTCACCCTCAAGACTTGCTCAAGGGTTCGGGCATTCACTCGCGATTATATTGAGCCGTTTGCCCGACCCCACTCGCATCCCGCCCGAAACTTGATCCAGAACAAGTTTCGGGCCGGTTCCAGAGGGCGACACTTTCTCAGAACACGGGAATTATCCTCCCAAAGCAATATCAGAACAATACAACTCTCTTATATTGGCTCATCATCATTTCTTATCTACCCATAAGTTTTTGCTGGACCGGCGCCTGCTGCCACCATCCCCTTCGGGTTAAAATGTGCCGGTCATAACATGAGGGCCCGCCCATGCGCACTGCCAATGTGGAACGCATAACCCGCGAGACGCGCATCCGCGTTACCGTCAATCTGGACGGCAGCGGACGCTGCGAACTGGAAACCGGCATCCCCTTTCTGGAGCACATGCTGGAGCAGGTGGCCCGTCACGGGCTGATCGACCTGTCCGTGGAGGCGGAAGGGGACCTGCACATCGACGACCACCATACCGCTGAGGACATCGGCATCGTGCTGGGCCAGGCCTTCCATGAAGCGCTGGGCGACAAGCGCGGCATCCGACGCTACGGGCACGCCTATATACCGCTGGATGAGGCGCTCAGCCGCGTGGTCATCGACTTTTCCGGCCGCCCGGGCCTGTCGTTCCACTGCCGCTTCACCCGGGATGTGATCGGGCGCTTCGATACCCAGCTGGTGCAGGAATTCTTTCAGGGCTTCGTCAACCACGCCCGCGCCACGCTGCACATCGACAATATTCGCGGCGAAAACGCCCACCATCAGGCCGAGACCATCTTCAAGGCCTTCGGGCGGGCGGTGCGCGAAGCCGTCGAGCCAGACCCGCGCATGGGTGATGTCATCCCCTCAACCAAGGGCGCGCTGTAATGAAACAGGTGGTCGTCGTCGACTATGGCATGGGCAACCTGCGCTCGGTCTCCAAGGCCGCGGAGCATGTGGCACCCGCCGGCACCCGCGTGGTCGTCAGCAGCCATGCCGAGGACATCCATAACGCCGACGCCATCATCTTCCCAGGCCAGGGCGCGGCGCGGGCCTGCATGGACAACCTCATCAACACGGGTGTGGAAAAGGCGCTGCGCGAGGCGGCGCAGGAAAAGCCCTTTCTCGGCATCTGCATGGGCATGCAGGTATTGATGGACTACAGCGAGGAAAACGGCGGCGTGCACTGCCTCGGCATTCTGCCCGGCGAGGTGGCGCCCTTCCGCTTCCCCGACCGGCCAGAGCTGAAGATCCCCCACATGGGCTGGAACCAGATCGCCCAGACGCAGGACCATCCCCTGTGGCACGGCATTGAGGACAGCACCCGCTTCTACTTCGTGCACAGCTACTATGTACAGCCGGCGGAACACACGCTTACGGCCGGCGTGACCGACTACGGCCACCCCTTCACGGCCGCCGTGGCCCGCGACAACCTGTTCGCCATTCAGGCCCATCCGGAAAAAAGCGCCGACGCCGGTCTGCAACTTCTCAAAAACTTCCTCAACTGGAACGGAACCCTATGATCCTCATTCCCGCAATCGATCTGAAGGACGGTCAGTGCGTGCGCCTGCGCCAGGGCGAAATGGATGACGCCACCGTCTTTTCCAGCGACATCGCCGCCATGGCGGAGCGCTGGAAGAACGCCGGTGCCCGCCGCCTGCACATGGTGGACCTCAACGGCGCCTTCGCCGGCAAGCCGGAGAACGCGGAGGCCGTGCTGGCCGTCACCCGCGCCTTTCCCGATCTGCCGGTGCAGATCGGCGGCGGCATCCGCAGTCTGGAAACCATCGAGACATACCTGAACGCCGGTGTGCAGTACTGCATCATCGGCACCAAGGCCGTGCACGAACCGGAATTCGTCCATGAAGCCTGCCGTGCCTTTCCCGGCCATATCATGGTGGGGCTGGACGCCAAGGGCGGCAAGGTGGCCATCAATGGCTGGGCGGAAGTGACCGATCACGAAGTCATCGACATGGCCCGACGCTTCGAACAGGACGGCGTGGAAGCCATCATCTACACCGACATCGGTCGCGACGGCATGCTGCAGGGTGTCAACGTGGACGACACCGCCCGGCTGGCCCGCGCCATCGACATCCCGGTGATCGCCTCCGGCGGCGTCACCAATCTGGATGACCTGCGGGCGCTGGCGCCGCTGGCCGCAGAGGGTGTCACCGGCGTCATCACCGGCCGCGCCATCTACGAAGGCACGCTGGATTTCGCCGAAGGCCAGAGCCTGCTGGACGAACTGACGGGAGGCTGACATGGGACTGGCCAAGCGCATCATCCCCTGTCTGGACGTGGGCAACGGCCGCGTGGTCAAGGGCGTGCAGTTCGTGGACATCCGCGACGCCGGCGATCCGGTGGAGATTGCGCGGCGATACGACGAGCAGGGCGCCGACGAACTGACCTTTCTCGACATCACCGCCAGTCACGAGGGCCGGGAGACCATGGTTCACGTGGTGGAGGAG
>NZ_WFYD01000136.1 GCF_015490265.1 Sulfurivirga sp.
CGGGGAAGCGGTCGCTCTCCACCGGCGGCATGTGGGGGCTGACGTGACTGGCCAGCAGCAGGTGGCCGATGCCGTAGTCGGCGGCGCTTTTCAGCGCGCGCAGGTTGTCGTCGATCAGCAGCGTGCGCGCTGGCTCGAAGTCGAAGTCCCGCCGGATGGCCGGCCACAGGCGGCCGTCCTCCTTGGGCAGGCCATAGTCATGGGCGCACAGGATGGCGTCAAAATGGCGGCCGATGGCGGTCACCTCCAGCTTCAGCGCCAGACTGTCACGGTGGGCGTTGGTCACCAGCGCCAGCCGCTTGCCCAGCGTCCGCAGCCGCTCAAGAAAATGTTCCACGCCCGGATGGGGACGGATCATGTGCTTCAGGTCCCGCTTGCGGGCCGCCACCGGCAGGTCGAACACCCCGGACCAGTAATCGGTGCAGTACCATTCCAGCGTGCCCTGTTTCGCGCTGATCTTCTCCCGAACGATCTCCTGCGCCCTTTCCAGCGGCAGGTCGTTCTTTTCCGCATACAGACGGGGCAGGTATTCCCACCAGAAGTGCCAGTCGAAATGGAGGTCCAGCAGCGTGCCGTCCATGTCCAGCAGCACGGTGTCGATGGCGTCCCAGGGTGGCATGGGCGAGGTGTGCGTCATAGAATGGCCTCATGAGCAGACTGCCGCAGATTTTAAACCGTCACATCGTCGCCCGCTCGCGGCTGTTCACCGTGGAGGCGCTGGATCTGCGCTTCGGCAACGGCGTGGAGGCCCGGTTCGAGCGTCTGCGCAGCAGCCTCTCCGGCGCGGTGCTGGTGGTGCCGGTCACCGATGACGACCGGCTGGTGCTCATCCGCGAGTATGGCGCCGGCGTGGAGCGCTACGAGCTGGGCTTTCCCAAGGGCAAGGTGGATCCGGGCGAGGGCTGGGCCGAGGCCAGCGTGCGCGAGTGCATCGAGGAGGCCGGCTACCGGCCCGGCTCGGTGCGCCTGCTGGATACGGTCACCCTGTCGGCCGGCTACATGAGTCATGTGACCCATCTGGTGCTGGCCGAGGCGCTGGTGCCGGCCAGCGCCACGGGCGACGAGCCGGAGCCGCTGGAGGTGGTCCACTGGCCACTGGATGACTGGCGCGCGCTGGTGGATGACCCGGATTTCACCGAAGGGCGCGCCTATGCGGCGCTGCTGCGCGCCCTGCAGGCGAGGGGGCGGCTGTGACACCGGAACTGCTGCGCCTGTGGTTGCCGCAGGTGTGCGCGCTGGCCCGCCGCGCCGGGGCGCGCATCGCCGAGATCTACGCCGCCTGCGACTACGCGGTGGAGAAGAAAAGCGACGGTTCGCCGGTCACCACCGCCGACCGGGCGGCGGACGCGCTGATCATTTCCGGCCTGCGGCAGCTCACGCCCGCCCTGCCCATCGTCACCGAGGAGACGCTGGCCGAACTGCCCTTCGAACGCCGCGCCCACTGGCGTGACATGTGGCTGGTGGACCCGCTCGACGGCACGCGGGAGTTCGTCGCCCGCACCGGCGAGTTCAGCGTCAACATCGCGCTGGTGCGTGATGGCGAGCCGGTGCTGGGCGTGGTGGCCGCGCCGCTGCTGGATACGGTCTGGTTCGGCGGCGTGGGGCTGGGCGCATGGAAGTGGCAGGCGGGCGCGCAGCACCTGATCCGCGTGCAGCCGCCCCGGCAGGGGTGCCGCGTGGCGGTGAGCCGCCGACACGGGCGCCGCGCTGACGACTTCATCGCCAGCCTGCCCCAGCCGGTGACGCCGGTGCACATGGGCTCGGCCATCAAGATCTGTCTGGTGGCCGAGGGGGCGGCGGACTACTACCCCCGTTTCGGCCCCACCTCCTACTGGGACACCGCCGCAGGCCACGCCATTCTGCGCGCCGCCGGCGGCGAGATCCGTGACCTGCACGGCGCGCCGCTGCGCTACCCGCCCGACAAGACGCTGGAAAACCCCTTCTTCATCGCCCATGGCGCCGTGCCCTGGCCGGAGAACCTGACTCGCTTCAGCGGTTGAACACCGCCTCCAGCCGCAGGGTCACCAGCGGATCGGTACGGTAGCCGTAGTCGCGGTCGAAGCGCAGCTCCGGTGAGAGGGTCAGCAGCAGCCACGGGCGCCACAGTGGGCGGCTGTAGCGCAGCACCGGCCCCCAGCGCACCAGTTCGTAACAGGGCTGGTTGGACCAGCTGCCGCGCAGGCGCAGGCCCAGCGCCACGTTCCCGGGCAGCAGCCAGGTGTCGCCAGCGCCCAGATTGAGCACGATTTCTTCCCGCTCCAGATAGCCATCCAGCGAGACGCTCAGCCGGCGCAGTTCAGTCGGCGAGGGCGCCAGGTCGAAATCCCACCCCAGCGTGCCGTAGAGGCCGGTGAAGTTCTCCCAGCGCAGCCGCTGAAAGTCGGTGCGCACCCAGCCACGGCCCAGCGGGTAGCGGTCGCGCTGACGCCAGTCGATGGCCACGCCCGGTGTGATGCCGCGGAAGACCAGCCCGGCGGAGACATTGCTGAGCGTGCGCTGAAAGCGGCTGTCACCCCGTCCCAGCCGCAGGCCGACGAAGGTGCCCTGCGCCTGTCCCTGTGGTTGCACCGTGCGGTCGATGCCGCTGCGTTCGGCAGGCGCCGCCTCCGCTGGCGTCTCCTGCTGGATGATGAGGTTGAATTTGCGCTGCAGCCGCGGCAGGTGCAGGCGCAGGTCGATGAGCGGATCCGTTTTCAGGGGCGACAGGCGACCGACGCGCAGCCGCACGCCCAGCTTGAGGCGGGTGCGGTTCTCGGCAGCCGGCCACGGCTCGCCGGCCAGACGGGCATCAAGCCAGCCGCCCAGCGCCCGGGTCCAGTCGGAGACCCGCTGGTGCAGCCGGTCCACCTCCCCGGCGGCAGCGCTATGAAGCGTCAGCAGCAGAATCAGGCTCAACAGCCAGCGGAAAACCATAGCCGCCCCCTCCCGGAGTTTCCAGATGCAGCAGGGCACCTGCCGCCGCCTCCACATGGGCGCAGGCGGCCAGTGGCTGGCGGGTGCCGTCCGGCGCTTCCAGCCACTGGCGTCCCGGCGTGCCCGGCAGCCCGCCGGCCAGCCCGTAGGGCGCCACCTGCCGGTGGCTGGTGAGCAGCGATACCGTCATGGGGGCAAGAAAGCGGATGCGCCGCACCACACCCTCGCCGCCGCGCCAGCGGCCCGTGCCGCCGGAACCTGTGCGCAGTCCGAAGCGCTCCAGCCTCACCGGGTAGCGCCGCTCCAGAATTTCCGGGTCGGTCAGGCGCGAGTTGGTCATGTGGGTGTGCACGCCGCTGGCGCCGTCAAAGCCCGGCCCGGCGCCGGCGCCGCCGCAGACGGTTTCGTAGTACTGGTGGACGCCGTCGCCGAAGGTGAGGTTGTTCATGGTGCCCTGGCTGGCGGCCACCACCTGCAGGGCGCCGAAAAGCGTGTCCACGATCAGCTGGCTGGTCTCCACGTTGCCGGCCACCACCGCCGCCGGCCAGCCGGGATTGAGCAGGCTGTGGGGCGGCACGATCAGTTCCACCGGCGCGAGAAAGCCGTCATTGAGGGCGATGGGGTGGGGAATGAGGCAGCGCAGCACATACAGCGCCGCCGCCCGGGTGATGGCGTGCGGGGCGTTGAAGTTGCCGGCCACCTGCGGGCTGGTGCCGGTGAAGTCCAGCACCAGCCGGTCGGCTTCCGGGCGCACGCTCACCCGCACATGGTGGCCGTGGTCGCTGGTGTATTCGAAATCCCCCGACTGAAGTTTCGGCAGCAGCGCCAGCACCGCTTGCCGGGCGAAGTCGAGCACGAAGGCCATGTAGCGGGCCACGGTGCCGGCGCCGAAGGTGGCGCACAGCTGGCGCAGGCCTTCGGCGCCCTGCCGGTTGGCCGCCAGCTGCGCCTTGAGGTCGGCCAGGTTCTGTTCCACGTTGCGCGCCGGGTGACGGGCGCCGCGCAACACCCTTTCGATGGCTGCCTGCTGGAAGACGCCGTCCTTCACCAGCGGCATGGGGGAGATGAGCACCCCTTCTTCCTCGATGTGACGGGAATGGGCCGGCATGGAACCGGGGGTGAGCCCGCCCACGTCGGCGTGGTGGCCGCGGCTGGCGACGAAGAAGCGTTCGTTGTCTACGAACACGGGCGTGACCACGGTGATGTCCGGCAGGTGGGTGCCGCCGGCGTAGGGATCGTTGAGCACCCAGGCGTCTTCCGGCCCCAGATCGTCGCCGGCCCGTTCGATCACTGCGCGCACCGACTCGCCCATGCTGCCCAGATGCACCGGCACGTGGGGCGCATTGGCGATCAGGCGGCCCTGCCCGTCGAACAGGGCGCAGGAGAAGTCGAGCCGCTCCTTGATGTTGACCGAGCGGGCGGTGCGCGCCAGGGTGGCGCCCATCTGCTCGGCGATGTGCTGGAAACGGTTGTTGAACAGTTCCAGCCACACCGGATCGGCCCGGTCGAGCGGGGGGCGGGGCTGTGCCCGGGCGTCCACATGGTCGAACAGCAGCGCGCTGTCTTCCCGCAGGGTGGCCTGCCAGCCGGGGGCGAGCCACAGGGTGCCGGTCCGTTCCAGAATGAGCGCCGGGCCGCTGACCCGCCAGCCGGCGGGCAGGTCTTCGCGGCGAAAGACCGGCGCGGGGTGCCAGGCGCCTTCAAAGTAGATGTCCACCGTGTCGATGGGTGTGCCGTCACCACCGGAGGGAGGCAGGGGCGTGATCGGTTGGCCGCCGCCACGTGCCTCCACCGTGGCGCTGTGCAGTTCGATCTCCGCCTCCGGGGCGAAGCCGAACTGCTGCCGATGCAGGGCGTCGAAACGGGTTTTCAGCGTCTCCATGTCCGCATCGGGGGCGGCGGGCACGTCCAGCAGCGCTTCGCTGCCCCGGGCACGCAGGTGCAGGGTGATCTGGCAGCGGCTCTCCGGCACGCCTTCTTCCGCCAGCTGTGCCTTGAGGCGGTCGCAGGCGTCCGTCAGACGGGCACGCAGCCGGGGCCAGTCGGTCAGCGGCTGCTCCAGCGCCAGCCGCTGCAGGCGGCTCTGCTCGGCCACCCCGATGCCCCAGGCGGAGAGCACGCCGGCGAGCGGGTGCAGCAGCACGCGGCGCACGCCCAGTTTTTCCGCCACGGCGCAGGCGTGCTGGCCGCCGGCCCCGCCGAAGCTGACCAGCGTGTAGCCATCCAGCCGGATGCCGCGGCGGGTGGTGATCTCGGCGATGGCGTTGGCCATGTTCTCCACGGCGATCTCCAGCGCACCCTCGGCGCAGGCCTCCGGCGTCAGTCCCGCCTCCCGCGCCAGCGCTTCGAAGCCCTGACGAGTGGCGGCCTCGTCCAGCGGCTGGTCGCCGTCCGGGCCGAACACGGTGGGGAAGTGTTTCGCCTGCAGCCGGCCCAGCAGCAGGTTGCAGTCGGTCACCGTCAGAGGCCCCCCGCGCCGGTAGCAGGCGGGGCCGGGGTTGGCGCCGGCGGATTCCGGCCCCACGCGCAACCGGCCGTGCTCGTAGCGCACGATGGAACCGCCGCCGGCGGCCACGGTGTGAATGGCCAGCATGGGCACCTGCACGCTGTGGCCGGCGATCTCCGTCTCCACCACCCGCTCCAGTCGGCCGGCCCAGTGGGACACGTCCGTGGAGGTGCCGCCCATGTCGAAGCCGATGAGCCGGTCGCAGCCGGCGGCCCGGCCCGCGGCCACCATGCCGACGATGCCGCCGGCGGGCCCGGAGAGCACCGCGTCCCGGCCGCGGAAGTGTTCGGCCCGGGTCAGACCGCCGTGGGACTGCATGAAAAGCAGGTTGACGCCGGGCAGCCGGGCGGCCACCCGATCCACGTAGCGGCGCAGCACCGGGTTGAGGTAGGCGTCCAGCACGGCGGTGCGGCCGCGGGGGACGAACTTGGCCAGTCCGCCGGCCTCATGGCTGGCGCTGACCTGTGCGAAGCCCGCCTCGCGGGCCAGCGTCATGATGCGCCGTTCGTGGGCGGGGTTGAGGTCGCTGTGCAGCAGGGCGATGGCCACGGCGTTGAAGCCTGCCCGGCGCAGTTCGTCCAGCACGGTGCGGATTTCGTCCTCGTCCAGCGGTTCGATCTCCTCGCCCGTGGCATTCAGGCGTCCGTGGATCCCACGCACGGTAGCATGCAGGGGCGCGGGGCGGCGGATGTCCAGCGCGAAGATGTCGGGGCGGGCCTGGTCGCCGATCAGCAGGGCATCTTCCAGTCCGGTGTGGGTGATGAGCGCCACCGGCTCGCCCTTGTGCTCCAGCAGAGCGTTGGTGGCCACGGTGGTGCCCATCTTGACCGCCTCGATGCGCTCGACGGGGATCGGCGCCCCTTCGGCCACGCCGAGAAAGCGGCGGATGCCGGCCAGGGCGGCGTCCTCATACTGTTCCGGGTTGTCGGACAGCAGCTTGAGGGTGTGCAGCCTTCCTGCCGGGTCCCGGGCGATGATGTCGGTGAAGGTGCCACCCCGGTCGATCCAGAACTGCCATTTCATTCATCCGTCTCCCTTGCGTGCGTCCAGCCAACGGTGATGACCCGGATCGGTGCGACTGCTGACCGGTTCCTGATGGATCATGACGTCGGCGTTGGGGAAGGCCTGCTTCAGCCGTTCGGTGACCTCCTCGGCAATGGCGTGGGCCTCCTTGAGCGGCAGGTCGTCATCCAGCTCCAGATCCAGCTGGATGAGCAGGTTGGGGCCGCTTCTGAGCGTGCGCAGGTCGTTGAAGCCCCACACCCGCGGGTGGCCGAGCACGATGCGGCGGATGTCGGCGATCATCTCGTCCGGCA
>NZ_WFYD01000137.1 GCF_015490265.1 Sulfurivirga sp.
GAAAGCCCGCAACGACATTGGCGAGGTGTGGTATCCCAACCTGTCCATTACCGTCAAGTACGGTTTCTGAACCGCCCCGCGCCAAGTGCGGAGGCGGGCCGGCGCAAGCCGGCCTTTTTTTACCTCGCACCAGCACTCGCATAATTTTTTTGAAGTGATATAATTGAAAAAAACAGAACAAAATTTACTCTCAAGGTCCAAGGGAGCTTCTCACCATGAATGACAAGCAGCTGCTCGACTGGGACGCCCTCATCGCCCTGAAGGCGGTGGCGGAAAAAGGAACCCTCAAGGCGGCCGCGGACTCGCTCGACCGGGTCCCCTCCGCCATCAGCTACCAGATCCGCAAACTGGAGCAGCAGGTGGGCGCCAAACTGCTGGAAAAGACCGGCAAGCGGGTCGTCTTCACCCCGGCCGGCCGGGCGCTGATGAAGGAAATTCCGGCGCTGATGGAGACCATGCAGGCCACCATCCAGAACGTACAGCAGGTGGCCCATGGCTGGGAAGCCTCCCTGACGCTGGCGGTGGAGAGCATCCTTCCCCTGCCACCGGTGCTGGATGTCATCTCAGAGTTCAGACAGATGGATGCCCCCACCCGCATCAACCTGCGCCGCGAGACCCTGGCGGGCACCTGGGACGCGGTGCTCAGCGGCCGGGCCGACATCGCCATCGGCGCCGGGGATCCCATTCCGGAACAGTTCCAGCTGCGCACCTTCAAACTGGGCAGCGTGGAGATGGTGCCCTGCTGCGCGCCTGACTATCCGCTGGTGGAAAAGTGGGGTCGGCCGGAGGTCAACCTGGACGACTACACCATGGTGGTGCTGAGCGACTCCACCGCTCAGCTGCCCCGTCGCCGGGCCCAGGTGCAGAACACCCGCAACAGCATGGCCGTCACCACCCTGCAGGACAAGCTGGAAACGCAACTGGTCGGGCTGGGCTACGGCCATCTGCCCCGCTGGCTGGCGCAGCCCTACATCGACAGGGGCGAGCTGGTGGCGCTGGGTGAGCCGGAGCAGACCCCCACGCTGCATGTGGCCTGGCGCAAGACCGACAAGGGGCGGGCGCTCAAATGGTTCATTGAAGCCTTGCAGAGCTTGAAACTGCCCGACTGAACCCCCATTCTCCCTGCTGAACACCTCACTGACGAGACGCCATGATGCATCTGCACCTGACGAAACGGGCCCGCGCGCTGTTTGACGACAGCGTGAATATCGCCCCGGCAGCGGACACCCTGCCCACCACCGGCCTCAACTGGTGGGTGGATGTGGTGCCCGTCACGGACGCGGAAAACGGCGAACAGGTGCCGGTGTGCATGCTGGTGGAGGAGATCTCCCGCTATGCCCTGCTGTTCCCGTGGGCGGGGCCGCAGTTCGTCAGCCACTTCCGCTCCGTGGTCGAGACCCGGCTGACCACCCACATGGCGCTGCTGTTCGACATGGCCGGCCAGCAGGGCGACCGGGACGCCATGGAAGAGACGCTGGATCTGATGCGCACCATGGCCGCCCGTCTGACCGAACGGCTGGACTTCCATGCCGCCCGACCGGATGAGAGTGTGCTGGAGACCTTCGCGGAACTCAAGGCGGAACTGGAAGCGCTGCCGACCCTGCCCAGAACACAGGCCCAGGCGGTAGAGCAGGACGTGCATGCCAATCAGCAGGTGCGCAGCATCGGAAATGACAGTGTCATGCCGCACGAGCAGTTCGCCCAGCTGCTCAACCTCTACATCACCTCACAACTGATGGACAGGGACGAGGCCGAACGCTTCGTGCACCACCTCCATCAGACCATTCAGCCTGAGTGACGAACGGACACCCCTCTCAGCGGCCAAAGTGCCGCTCGGCGATCTTCTGCACTTCGGGATAGTTGGTCTTGCCAGTGCCGAGAATGGGCACCTGCTCCACCAGAATGACCGTCTTGGGCACCATGATCTCGGCCACGCCGGCGGCCCGGGCCGCCTCCTTGACCACAGACTTGTTGAGCGTCTCATCGTCAGTGACCAGCACCAGCTGCTCGCCACGCCGGTCATCCGGCACCGCCACCACCGCATGATGGCCTTCCGGCGCGTAGCGGCTGATGTAGTTCTCTACCGCCGTCAGCGACACCATCTCGCCAGCGATCTTGGCGAAACGCTTGGCCCGCCCCAGAATGGTGACAAAGCCCTCGTCATCCACCTTGACGATGTCACCCGTGTCATGCCAGCCGTCCTTCGGCGGCACCAGCTCGCCCGGGCGCTCGTTGAACAGATAGCCCTTCATCACATTGGGACCGCGCACCAGCAGGCGACCGCCCTCCTCAATGCCCTCAACCGGCTCCAGCCGCCATTCCACGCCCGGAATGAACTGTCCTACCGTGCCGATGCGGTGGGACTGGGGAATGTTGACGCACAGCACCGGCGAGGTCTCCGTCACCCCGTAGCCCTCGTAGATGGGCTTGCCGAATTTGTCCGCGTACAGCTGGCGGGTTTCGGCGCGCAGCCGCTCGGCACCGGCCACGAAAGCGCGGATACTGTAGAAATCGTAGGGATGCGCCTTGCGCGCGTAGCCGGTGTAGAAGGTGTCCGTGCCGAACATCAGCCTGGCGTTGACCTGATAGGCCATCTCCGGGATCACCTGATAGTGCAGCGGCGAGGGATAGAGGAACACCCGCGCGCCCTTGAGGATCGGCCACAGCATGCCCGCCGTCATGCCGAAGGAGTGGAAGGTGGGCAGGGCGTTGAAGATGGTCTCCTCCGGCAGCAACGTGAGCATGGCGCTGATCTGCTCGATGTTGGCCAGAATGTTGGCGTGACTCAGCACCACGCCCTTCGGCGCACCTTCGGAGCCGGACGTGAACAGCACCACCGCCGCCTCATCCGCTTCCACATGCCAGCCGGGCAGGCTGCTGTCGGGCCGCAGCGCGCCGAACAGCTTATGCAACGGGCCGATCTCCTCCCGGATGTCCTCCAGCCACAGGATGCGGAACTCCTCCTCCAGCCGCGCCACCAGCGATTCGAAGTTCATCGCCTCCACAAACTTGCGCGAAGTGATGATGGTCTTCACCTCGGCGGTGACGCAGGCTGAACGCATGGGACCGTAGCCGGCGGTGAAATTGAGCATGGCCGGCACATGACCATACGCCTGCAGCGCGAACCAGGTGACCGGCAGGCCGCTGACATTGGGCAGCAGCACGGCCACATGCCGCTCCCCGGCAATGTGCTTCTCCAGTGCCGCCCCCAGCACTTTGGCGCCGGTGAGCAGGCGCCCACGGGTCAGATCCACGCCATTGATGTCGCTGGCGCACAGGGTCTTGCGTCCATAGAACCCGACGCTGTCGCTCAACGCCCGCCACAGAGAGCGAGGACGGTAGCGGGCCTGAAAGGCGGCGTCCCGCATCAGCAGCCACAGTCTGTTCTGCAGATGAGCATGACGCTGATGGGGGTTGAGCTCCTTGTGATCACACTTCAGCGTTACAGGCGGCAGAATGGTCAGGGTGATCTTCGGAAACCAGCGTTGCTTGACCCAGGCGAAGCGGGTGCCGTCCAGATAGGAGAAGGTGGAATACTCCGCTCCGTCGATATGGATGGGCAGCAGCTGGGCGCCGGTGCGCTCCGCCACCACCGCCGTGCCCTCATAGACCTTCATCAGCGAACCGGTGGTGGTGATGCGCCCTTCCGGAAAGATCATGCACTGGCGCCCCTGCTCCAATGCCTTGATCATGTGCTTGGCGGCATAAGGGCTGAACATGTCCACGGTGAAGTAGTCGGACAGCGCCAGCAGCCACTTCCTCACGCCTCGCACCTGCTTGGCGTCCACCATGAAAGTGGTGCGCCCCGGAATGAACAGATCGATCAGGGGCCCGTCCAGCAGTGACACATGGTTGGCCACCATCAGCACCGGCCGGCCGGAATCCACAGCCGTCCGATAATGCTCCAGTCCGCGCACCTCCACCCGGTAGAACAGTCTGAACAGCCCTCTGGCCAGCCACTTGATCATCATTCCGCTCCCGTCTAAAGTCCTTCAGCGCATTCTACCCGTGCAGCCCGTGCCACACCATCAGCGCCCCTGTACCGGCCACCATGAACAGGGCGTTGAGCACATTGAGCGCAGCGAACACCCGTCCCCGCTCGGCCGAGTCGATTTCCCGCTGCAACCACACATACAGCGGCACGATCATCACCCCGCCGGTGAGCGCCAGCAGTGCGAAGGCCGGCCACCACACCAGCGGCCACTGAGGCCAGCTCCAGCCCAGCAGCGCAAGCCACAGGACCATGAGCGCGTACCAGCGGCGCGTCCATTCAAGCCGCAGGCGGTCGCGGTTGAGCCGCCATGCGATGGCCGCGCCCAGCGCCATCATCACCGCGAACAGCAGCAGCAGATAAAGGGTGTAGCGGGGTGCGCCCAGACGCTCGGCCATCAGCGGTATCTGGCTGAGGATCATGGCACCGATCATCCAGAAGCCGCTGATGGCCAGCATCACGCTCCAGGCATGGTGCACACGCGCCTCACGCAGTGTCTGCCACAGCGCCCGAACGATGTTGAAGGTCAGCCTGAGTCGGGGCGCCGCCGCCGGAACCGGGGGAATCCACAGCGTGGCTGCAAAGCCCAGCACGCTGGTGACCAGCGCCGCGCTCATCAGGCCCCACACCTCTCCCCCCAGCA
>NZ_WFYD01000138.1 GCF_015490265.1 Sulfurivirga sp.
CTGGAGCCGCTGCTCCAGGCCCTCCCGACACACCTGCACGAAGTAGTCGTCCAGCGTCATGCCGTCCGGCACGGGAAAATCGGGCAGATAGTAGGTGCCCAGTTCCAGCTGCACATTGCAGCGGCGCGCGATCTCCACCGTGTTTTCCAGCGCACCGGGCAGATCGGCGAACAGCGCCTCCATTTCCTCAGTGGAGCGGAAGTACTGCTCTTCGCTGTAGGGCTGCGGGCGGCTGCCGTCGTCGAGCACATGCCCCGTGTGGATGCAAGTGCGCACCTCATGGGCGATGAAATCCTCCGGTGTAGCGAAGCGCACGTCATTGGTAGCCACCGCAGGCAGACCATAGCGTCTGATCAGCTGCAGCGCCCCCTCGATCCACGCCGCCTCCCCCTCACGACCGGTACGCACGAATTCCAGATAGAGCCGGTCGCCGAACAGCTTCTGCCACCACTCCACCTGCAGCGCCGTCAGGTTGGGCTTGCCGGCGGCCATGGAGACGGCCAGCTCGCTTTTCGGCCCCAGAAGCGCAATCAGCCCCTCCGCATGGGCCTCCAGCCAGGCACGGCGCACCACCGGCACGGTCTCATGCCCGACGATCTGCTGGTTCTTCAGCCATGCCTGTGAGATCAGGTGGGACAGGTTGAGATAGCCCGTGCGATCCATGCACAGCAGCGTCACCAGAGTGGGCCCGCCGGCATCCTGATCATTCTCCAGCCAGATGTCAGCACCGATGATGGGCTTGACACCGGCGGCCAGCGCGGCGTTGTAGAACTTCACCAGCGCAAACAGGTTGCTCTGGTCCGTCAGCGCCACGGCCGGCTGACCGTCCTCTTTGGCACGTGCGACCAGATCCTTGACCCGCAGGGTGCCGTCGACGATGGAATATTCGCTGTGAACGTGGAGATGAACGAAAGACATGGGCGGCGTCTGTGTCAGAATAATGGGCAACATTCTAACCGCCTCATGCCCGACTCATGATCCCCTTTCTGCCGCCACAACCGGTGCGCTTTCCACCCACGCATCTGGCGCTGGACGAGCCGGATGGCCTGCTGGCCGCAGGCGGCGCGCTCACGCCCGAGTGGCTGCTGGAAGCCTACCGCCGGGGCATCTTCCCCTGGTTCTCGGAAGGCGAGCCGATCCTGTGGTGGTCGCCTGCGCCCCGGTGCGTGCTGCGCACTGATGCGGTGCGCGTGCGCCGCTCGCTGCGCAAGGTGATGAAAAAGCCCCAGTGGTCGGTTGCCTTCGACCGGGACTTCGAAGCAGTGGTGCGTGCCTGCGCCCTCACCCCGCGGGAAGGTCAGGACGGCACCTGGATTACCGGGGAGATGATCGAAGCCTACACGGCCCTGCACCGGCTCGGACACGCCCACAGCGTGGAGGTCTTCTGGAACGGTGAACGGGTGGGCGGTCTCTATGGGGTGCACATCGGGCGCATGTTCTTCGGCGAATCCATGTTCAGCTGGAAGTCCGATGCCTCCAAGATCGCGCTGGTGAGCCTGTGCCGCACCCTCGCGCCGCTGGGGTTCGAGCTGATCGACTGTCAGGTGCCCACCGATCACCTGCTCAGCATGGGCGCGGAGCTGATGCCGCGTGAGTCGTTCGAGGCCGCCATACACCGGCTTGCTGCTGTGCCATTTATGCAACACGCCTGGAAAGCGCTCGAACCCGTGCGCTAAGTGCTTGTTTTCCTGTCATCCGGGCGTATAATTCGCGCTGCATACAAACTGAGGATTTCCAAGCGATATGGCAAAAGAAGACGTTATCGAATTTGAAGGCGTGGTCAAGGACGTGCTGCCCAACACCATGTTCCGCGTGGAGCTGGACAACGGCCATGAAGTGCTGGCACACATTTCCGGCCGCATGCGCAAGCACTATATCCGCATCCTGGAAGGCGACCGCGTGAAAGTGGAGCTGACCCCTTACGATCTGACCCGCGGACGCATCGTCTATCGGGAAAAGTAAGCTCCAACGCATAAAACGCACCTACATACGCAAAAACCGGGCATGTGCCCGGTTTTTTCTTGCACGCCGCCGGGCGCGCCGACGGCGATCCTGCAAAAATGGGGGAGACCCCGTTTCTCAGGCCGGTTCCAGCGCCTTTGCAAATAGCTTGAGTTCGCCGTCCCCACTATCGATCACCAGCGTGCCGCCCTCCTGCAGGTCGCCGAACAGCAGCAGCTCGGCCAGCGGCTGACGCACCTTCTCGCGCATCAGCCGCTCCATGGGGCGCGCACCCATGTGACGGTCGTAGCCCTTGCGCGCCAGCCACTGACGGGCGGAAGGCGTCACTTCCAGCTGCACCTTCTTCTCCGCCAGCTGCTGCTCCAGCTGGAACAGATATTTGTCCACCACCTTCTCCATCGCCTCCGGCGGCAGGCTGGCGAACTGAATGACCGCATCCAGCCGGTTGCGGAACTCCGGCGTGAAGGTGCGTTTGAGCGCACCGTCGAAATCCTGCGCGTGATCCTGCTCCACGAAACCCATGCTGGCGCGCGCCATCTCCTGCGCGCCCACATTGGAGGTCATGATCAGAATCACATTGCGGAAATCCACCTTGCGGCCATTGTTGTCGGTCAGCGTGCCGCTGTCCATCACCTGCAGCAGGATGTTGAACACATCCGGGTGGGCCTTTTCGATCTCATCCAGCAGCACCACACTGTGGGGATGCTTGTTGACCGCCTCGGTCAGCTGCCCGCCCTGGTCATAGCCCACATAGCCCGGCGGCGCGCCGATCAGGCGGGAGACCGTGTGACGTTCCATGTATTCGGACATGTCGAAGCGCAGCAGCTCCACGCCCAGATGCAGCGCCAGCTGACGGGCCAGCTCCGTCTTGCCCACGCCGGTGGGGCCGGCGAACAGGAAATTGGCGATGGGCCGGTCCGGCTGCTTGAGGCCGGAACGGGCCAGCTTGATGGCGGACACCACCTGCTCCACCGCCCGATCCTGATGGAAGATGACTCGCTTCAGATCCTGCTCCAGGGTGGCAAGCCGGTCCCGTTCCTTCTGTGTGATCTGCGCCAGCGGCACCCGTGCCAGCCGTGCCACCACCCTCTGAATGTCGGCCACGCCCACCTGAGTGCGCCGGTTGGCGCCCCGCTGCAGGGCGAAACGGGCCCCCGCCTCGTCAATGACATCAATGGCCTTGTCCGGCAGATGACGATCCTGCAGGTGACGGGCCGACAGTTCCGCCGCGGCTCGCAGCGCCGGCAGGGTGTAACGCACCTGATGATGCTCCTCAAACTTGTCTTTCAACCCCTTGAGAATTCTGAAGGTTTCCTCAACGCTCGGTTCGGCCACGTCAATCTTCTGGAAACGCCGTGCCAGTGCCCGGTCTTTTTCGAAGATGGTGCGGAACTCTTCGTAGGTGGTGGCACCGATGCAGCGCAGCCTTCCGGCTGCCAGCGCGGGCTTCATCAGGTTTGCGGCATCCATGGTCCCGCCCTGCACGCCACCGGCGCCGATGATGGTGTGAATCTCGTCAATAAACAGGATCGCCTGCGGCTGCTCCGCCAGCGCTTCCAGCAGCATCTTGAAACGCTGCTCGAAATCGCCCCGGTAGCGGGTGCCGGCAATGAGTGCGCCCATGTCCAGCGAATAGACACGGGCCTCACGCAGCCGCTCTGGCACCTTCCCTTCCACAATGCGCAGCGCCAGCCCTTCGGCGATGGCCGTCTTGCCCACGCCCGGCTCACCCACCAGAATGGGGTTGTTCTTGCGCCGACGCGCCAGAATCTCCAGCGTGCGCTCGATCTCCCATTCGCGCCCGATGACAGGATCGATCTCACCAGCTTCCGCCAAGGCATTGAGATCTCGCGCGAACTGTTCGAGAACGGTGGTTTCCCTCTCCTCGGCGCCCTTTTCTCCAGCTTGCTCACCGGCCTCTTCCTGCCGGTCACTTTCGATCATGGCCTGCTCTTCGGCGGTGACACCATGGGAGATGTAGCTGAGCACATCCACCCGCTGCACGCCGCACTTCTCCAGAAAATAGACGGCGTAGGAGTCCTGTTCGGAATAGATGGAGGCCAAAAGATGCAGTCCCGTCACCTCGGGATGGCCGTTGGACTGCACCGTGTAGATGGCCCGCTCGATGGTGCGCTGCACCGCCAGCGTCGGCTGCAGCTCCACCGGCTGCTCCGGCAGCCGCACCAGATCCTTGGCCAGATAGCCCTCCAGCAGATCCTCCACGTCCGCCACATCCACGCTGCAGGCATAGATGACATCCTGCACATCATCCAGTGCCAGCAGCTCCAGCAGCACATGCTCCAGCGTGACGAACTCATGCCCCATCTCGTGGGCGAGGCTGAATGCATTGGAGAGAACGCGCTGTACGTCTTTGCTCAACATGGGTTTTTCAATCGTCCTGTTCTATCTGACACAAAAGCGGGTGGCCATTGGCGCGGCTGTAGCGGTTGACCTGCATCATCTTGGTTTCGGCAATCTCTTTCGGATAGACGCCGCAGACGCCCTTGCCCTGATTGTGCACCTGCCACATGATGGCGGTGGCCTTCTCCTCGCTGTGGCCGAAAAAGTGCATCAGCACATGCACCACGAAGTCCATCGGCGTGAAGTCGTCGTTATAGAGCACCACCTTCCACTTGCGCGGCGGTCGCACCTTCGCAGGCGCCTTCTCAAGGATGGTGCTGCCATCAAAGCTATAATCCCAGCTGCTCATGGTTTCAATTATATATGGGGTGTCAAGTCCGCCATGCAACCGGTCCACCTGCTCCATCAGCCAGACAGCGCCGAGCTTGTCAAACCTGTCTCCGACACACTGACCATGCCCGTGCACGCTCATGAAGTCAACGGTGAAGTGCCGCTGACCGAGACGCTCGAGCACATACCCGATGGGACGACGCTCTATCTTCTGCTGGATGATGTCCTGTTCAAGACCCTGCTACGACTCGCTGTGGATCGTGAACTCACCCTATGCCCCCTGCCATGGCGAGGCAACCCCCACACCTGCCGGGGTCTGCTGCTGCAGCGGGACTGGCGTACCCAGCTCACAAGCTGGGCGGAGATGGAGACACTCCCCTTGTATGACAGGGTGCTGCATGCCAATGACCGGCCCGTGCTGGATCAGCTCACCGTCGGTCAGCGACTTGGCTTCAACCTCACCAGCCGGTGGCAGCGTTTTCGCCTGCTGCTGGGCCACCTGCGCGCCATGCGACTGAGGCCTTTCACCCTCGCCACCGCCAAGGAAACGGTCGTCCGCTGCGCGGCGCTCTCCCTGCGCATGGGAGAAGCCGGTCGTCTGCAGAACAAGGCGCCCGGCCTCTGTCCGGATGAGCCGACGCTCGGCAAGGTGGCCGCCCTCATCTACGCGCCACGCAGCCTGATGGAGCTGTTCAGCCTGTTCTGGCGTGGCCGCCGCAATCCGGCCGGGCGTCTGCCCCACGGCATGGGCCTGGTCAAAAGCCGTGCCCTTACCCTGACCAGCGAGCGAACCTTTCCCTATGTGATCGACGGGGAACAATTCGCCAACGAGCGGCTGGAAATCCGTCTCGTTCCCACCTGCTGCCGCATCGCTCAGGGGGTGTCACTGCCCGTGGATGAACAGGACCGGGAGGTCATTCGCACCCGCGGCATTCCCACCGAACAGGAAGACATCGACTTTTTCACCCGCCGCGCCCTGCCGCTGTTCACACCGGCCAGCGAGGGTGAATTTGCCGAGCTGTTCCGCCAGCTGCGCGACAGCGCCCGCTTCAGTGCGCCATTCGGCGTACTGCTGACGCTCAGCGTGCTGCTGGCTACCGTTGGCCTCTACCAGAACGCCGCGCCGGTGATCATCGGCGCCATGATCCTGGCGCCCCTGATGGCGCCCATCGTCTCCCTCTCCATGGGCCTGATCCGTCTGGACCGGGAGCTGATGCGCCGCAGTACCCGCACCGTCGCCCTGGGCACGGTTCTGTCACTGACGCTTGCGGCCCTGTTCGCCCTTGTCATGCCCTTTGAGCATCTGACCGACCAGATGGCCGCGCGCACCCATCCCAACCTGCTGGATCTGGCCGTGGCCATTCTGTCCGGGCTGGCCGCCGCCTATGCCTACAGTCGGGAGGAGATCGCCAAAAGCCTCGCCGGCGTGGCCATTGCCGTGGCACTGGTGCC
>NZ_WFYD01000139.1 GCF_015490265.1 Sulfurivirga sp.
CTGGCGATGCCAGTCGGTCACCTGCTGGAAGCGGTGCGCCACATTGAGCAGCTTCGCCTCGCTGAAATAGGGGCCGACCAGCTGCAGCCCAACCGGACGGCCGTCGTGCAGGCCGGCGGGCACGCTCATGCCCGGCAGACCGGCCAGATTGACCGGAATGGTGTAGAGATCGGCCAGATACATGCTGACCGGGTCATCGCTCTTCTCGCCCAGATTCCAGGCCACCGTGGGCGCCACGGGGCCCGCGATCACATCACACTGCTCGAAGGCCCTGAGGAAATCATCCCGCACCAGCCGGCGCAGCTTCTGTGCCTTGAGGTAGTAGGCGTCGTAGTAGCCGGCAGACAGGGCATAGGCGCCCACCATGATGCGGCGCTTGACCTCCTCTCCGAAGCCTTCCGCGCGGCTGCGGCGGTACATGTCCTTGAGATCCTTCGGGTCCTCGCAGCGGTGGCCATAGCGCACCCCGTCATAGCGCGCCAGGTTGGAGGAGGCCTCCGCCGGCGCCAGCACATAGTAGGCGGGCACGGCCAGCTCGGTGTTGGGCAGGCTCACCTCGACGATCTCGGCGCCCAGCTTCTCCAGCTCCGCCACGGCCGCCTGCACGGCACGGGCCACGCCCTCATCCAGCCCGTCGCCGAAATACTCCTTCGGCAGGCCGACCCTGAGCCCGGCGATGTCATCGTTAAGCGTAGCGGTGTAGTCCGGAATCTCCGCGTCGATGGAGGTGGAATCCCGACGGTCGAAACCGGCCATGGCATTGAGCAGCAGCGCGGCGTCCTCGGCGCTGCGGGCCATGGGACCCCCCTGATCGAAGCTGGAGGCATAGGCGATCATACCGTAGCGGGAGACCAGCCCATAGGTGGGCTTGATGCCGGTGATGCCGCAGAAGCCGGCCGGCTGGCGGATGGAACCGCCGGTATCGGAGCCGGTGGCCACCGGCGTCAGACCCGCCGCCACGGCGGCCGCTGAACCACCGGAGGAACCGCCGGGCACCGCATCCGTATCCCACGGGTTGCGCACCGGACCGTAGTAGCTGGTCTCATTGGAAGAGCCCATGGCGAACTCGTCCATGTTGGTCTTGCCCAGAATGGGCATGCCCGCCTGCTTGATCTTCTCCACCACATGGGCGTCATAGGGGGCGATGAAGTTGTCCAGCATGCGGCTGGCGCAGGTGGTGCGGATGCCGTCGGTGGTGAACAGATCCTTGTGGGCCACGGGGATGCCGGTCAGCGGCCCGGCACTGCCCTCGGCAATGGCCGCGTCGGCCATCTTCGCCATCTCCAGCGCCACCTCGGGCGTGACGGTGATGAAGCTGTTCAGTTCCGGATCGAGCTTTTCGATCCGATCAAGAAAATGTTGCGTCAGCTCGACACTGGAAATCTCGCGCGCGTCCAGTTTCTCGCGCAGCTGTTTCAGACTCAGAGTATGCATGCCACGCTCCTCATTCGATGACCTGGGGCACCAGATACAGACCGGCTTCCACCTTGGGCGCCAGCTTCTGGAACTTCTCGTGCTGATCGTGCTCGGTCACCTCGTCCGGGCGCAGGCGCTGGGTCATCTCCAGCGGATGCGCCAGCGGCTCGACCCCCTCGGTGTCCACCGCTTCCATGCGGGCAAACAGATCCAGCACGCGACTCAGCTGCCGGGCATAGCTGGGCCTGGCGTCCTCGTCGATGGCAATGGCCGCCAGCGCGGCGATCTTGTCCACTTCTTCAATGCTCAGAGACATGCTTCCGTCCTTGATTCATCAGGGTTTTCAAACGGGCGTCATTTTACTGTATCGCGCCATGGACAGCGGGTAAAATACCGTGATCTCAATCTCATCTGACATGGACAGACACCAATGTTTCGCAAGCTCTTCGGCATCTTCTCCGACGATCTTTCCATCGACCTGGGCACGGCCAACACGCTCATCTACGTGCGCGGCAAGGGCATCGTGCTCAACGAGCCTTCCGTGGTGGCCATCCGTGACAACGGTCGCGGCGGCCGCTCCATCGTCGCCGTGGGCGAGGAGGCCAAGCAGATGCTCGGGCGCACCCCCGGCAACATTCAGGCCATCCGCCCGCTCAAGGATGGCGTGATCGCCGACTTTTCCGTCACCGAGAAGATGCTGCAGCACTTCATCCGCAAGGTGCATGCGGCGCGCTTCTTCCAGCCCAGTCCGCGGGTGCTGGTGTGCGTGCCCTGCGGCTCCACCCAGGTGGAACGCCGTGCCATCAGAGAGTCCGCCGCCGGCGCCGGGGCGCGTGAAGTCTATCTGATCGAGGAGCCCATGGCCGCCGCCATCGGCGCCGGCCTGCCGGTGAGCGAACCCACCGGCTCCATGGTGGTGGACATCGGCGGCGGCACCACCGAAGTGGCCACCCTCTCGCTCAACGGCATCGTCTATTCCGACTCCATCAAGATCGGTGGCGACCACTTTGACGACGCCATCAACAAATATGTGCGCCGCAACTACGGCATGGTGCTGGGTCCGGTGACCGCCGAGCGCATCAAGCACGCCATCGGCACCGCCTATCACGACGCCGAGCCGCGCGAGATCGAGCTGCGCGGCCACAACCTGGCCGAAGGGGTGCCGCGCAAGTTCACCCTCAACTCCAACGAGATTCTCGAAGCGCTGCAGGAGCCTCTGATGTCCATCGTCGGCGCCGTGCGCACCGCGCTGGAAAGCACACCGCCGGAACTGGGCGCCGACATCGCCGAACACGGCATCGTGCTCACCGGCGGCGGCGCGCTGCTGCGCAATCTGGACACCCTGCTGAGCGAGGAGACCGGCATTCCGGTCATCGTGGCCGACGAGCCCATGACCTGTGTGGCCCGCGGCGGCGGCCGCGCGCTGGAGATGATGGACGAGCGCGGCATGGATGTCTTCTCCCACGACTGATCCCTGAGGAGGGCGCGCCATCAGCCTGCTGATCCCTTCCGCAGCAACCGAGGGCCGTCACTTCGTGGCGGCTTTCGTTTTTGCCGTGCTGATGATGGTGCTGGACCACTACACCCAGCTGGCGAGTCATGTGCGCGGCGTGCTGCTCAACGTGCTGCAGCCGGTGGAGATGGTCGCCGCCCTGCCCCGCTCCCTCTATAACGCCTACACCGACGCCGCTCAGAATGAGGAAAGCCTGCGCCGCCAGGTCAAGGCCCTGACCGCCCGCAATCTCCTGCTGCAGGCGCAACTGCAACGCATGCGCGAGCTGGAGGACGAGAACCGCCAGCTGCGCCTGCTGCTGGATGCCGGCAGCCAGCTGCCCTCTGACCGCATCGAACTGACCATCGCCACCGTGCTGCGGATCAGCCTGCGCCCGGAGGCGGACTTCATGGTGCTCAACAAGGGTGCGCTGGACCATATCGCCCCCATGATGCCGGTGATGGACGCCAATGGCGTGTTGGGACTGATCACCGAAGTCAGCGAGCTGACCAGCCAGGCGCGCCTGCTCACCGACCCGGAGCTGTCCATCCCGGTGCGTTTCGAACGCACCGGCATGCGCGCGGTCACCCGCGGCCTCGGACACGGTCGTCTGGAGGTGGATTTCGTGCGCCTGGACACGGACGTCAAACCGGGTGACCTGCTGGTGACCTCCGGCATCGGCGGCATCTTCCCGCCCGGCTATCCGGTGGCGCGGGTGCAGAGTGTCAGCGCCCAGAAGGACGGCACCTTCTACCGCATCACCGCCGTGCCGGTGAGCCGCCTCTACAACAACCACGAAGTGCTCATCGTCCGCCATGTCCAGCCGCGCACCTGAACCCGCCCTGTGGTCGCTGCTGCTCAGCTACGCGCTGGCACTGGTGATCAACGCCCTGCCACTGGCAGGCAATCTGCAGCTGCTGCTGCCGCCCATGGGCTTTCTGGTGCTGGCCTGGTGGGCCATCAACGACCTCAACCACACTCATTTCGTCGCGGCGGTGATCATCGGCCTGCTGTATGACACTCTGACCGGCACCCTGCTGGGTCTGCACGCCATGATCTTCTCAGTGCTGCTGTTTCTGCTGTTGCGCCTGCGCCTGCGCCTGCGGGTGGTGCGCCCGCTGCAGCAGGGCTTCACCCTCACCCTGCTGCTGTTCGGCCACCAGCTGCTGCTGCTGCCGTTTGTCAGCACGGATGCTGCGACCAACGCCTATTTCTGGAGCATGCCGCTGACCGGCTTCGTGCTCTGGCCCTTCCTGCGACTGCTGCTCAACTGGCTCAACCACGTGCCCGCACCCCGATCATGACCCGCTCGCCTCTGCAGGATCAGGTCTCCCGTCAACTGTTCAAGCGACGACTCTGGTGGGCCGCCGGTCTGATGACGGTGGCCTTCGCCGTGCTGTTCGGACGCATGTTCTACCTGCAGGTTTCCCTGTATGACACCTATCACGCCATGGCGGAGGGCAACCGTATCACCATCGAGGTGATTCCGCCGGAGCGCGGCCGCATCTACGACCGCAATCATGTGCTGCTGGCCGACAACCAGCCGGTGTTCGTGCTGGAAGTGACACCCGAAAAGGCAGACGTGGAAGCGGGTCTGACGCGCCTGTCTGCCCTGTTCCCCTACAAATTCGACACCGACCGTCGGGACCGCTTCGCCAAGTGGCTGCGTCATCAGAAGCCGTTCAAGCACTATCTGCTGCCGTTCGATCTGGACGAAACCGAGGCGGCCCGTTTTGCCGCCCGCGCATGGCAGTTTCCGGGCTTCCGCCTCACCACACGGCTCAAACGCGTCTATCCCTACGGCAGCCTCACCGCCCATACTGTCGGCTATGTGGGCCGCATCAACGAGATGGACCTGAAGACGCTGGACCCCACCCGCTATCAGGGCACTCATGTGGTGGGCAAGTCCGGCATCGAAAAGCAGTACGAGGACCGGTTGATGGGCCAGCCCGGCTGGCGACAGGTGGAGACCAACGCCCGCGGGCGGGTGGTGCGTGTGCTGGAAGTGCACCCGCCCAAGAAGGGTGAGGACATCACGCTGACACTGGACATCCGCCTGCAGCAGAAGGCCTACGAACTGCTGCGCAGCCGGCCGGGCGCCATCGTGGCACTGGAACCGGAAACCGGCGCGGTGCTGGCCATGGCCAGCTCGCCCGGCTATGACGCCAACCTGTTCGTGGACGGCATCAGTCTCAACGACTATCGGAGCCTGCTCAAGGATCCCCGTAAGCCGCTGATCAACCGTCCCATCGCCGGCGTCTATCCCCCTGGCTCCACCATCAAGCCCTTCGTGGCGCTGACCGCGCTTGAGCATGGCATCGTCTCCCGCCGCTACAGCATCTTTGACCCCGGCTACTTTGAATACAGCGGCCACACCTATCGGGACTGGAAGCGCTGGGGGCATGGGCGGGTCAACATGCACAAGGCCATCCGGGAGTCCTGCGACACCTATTTCTATCAGGTAGGCCTCAAGATGGGCATCGACATGATCCACGACGGCCTGAGCCAGTTCGGCTTCGGACACAGGACGGGCATCGACCTGCCGGGGGAACGCCGCGGCCTGATCCCCAACAAGGCGTGGAAGCGTGCCGCGCTGGACCGACCCTGGTACAACGGCGAGACGGTCATCGCCTCCATCGGCCAGGGCTATGACCTGGCCACGCCCGTCCAGCTGGCACGCGCCACCGCCATTCTGGCCAACCGGGGCACTCAGGTGGTGCCCCACCTGCTGAACGCGCCCGTGGCGCCGGAGGGGCATATCGAAATTCGCAGCCGCCGCCACTGGGAAGCGGTCATCAATGCCATGGTGGCGGTGCTGCATGACCCTCATGGCACCGCCCGCAAGGCGGGGCAGATGATCCTCCCCTGGCACATGGCTGGCAAGACGGGCACAGCGCAGGTCAAGGGGCTGCGCGCCGAGGAAGAGTATGACGAGAGCAAGATTCCGAAACACGAGCGGGACCATGCGCTGTTCATCGGCTTCGCCCCGGTGAACAAGCCGCGTATCGCCGTCTCCGTCATCGTGGAGCATGGCGGCAGCGGCAGCAAGGCGGCCGCCCCTCTGGCTGCACAGCTGGCCCGCCACTGGCTGGAGCTCAACCATGTGCCGCCGGAGCGCGGCAGGAGGACACGCTGATGCCGCAACGGGGACTGCTGACAAGGATCCATCTGGATGGATGGCTGCTGCTGGGCCTGGGACTGCTGCTGGCCACCAGCCTGCTGGTGGTCTACAGCGCATCCGGCGGCAATCTGGCGGTGGTGGAGCGCCACGCCATGCGCATCGGCTTCGCCCTGGTGCTGATGGTGCTGGTGGCGCAGGTGCCACCCCGGCAACTGATGCTGGTCGCACCTTGGCTGTTTGCCGCCGGACTGCTCATGCTGGTGGCAGTACTGCTGTTCGGCACCATTGGCAAGGGCGCCCGGCGCTGGCTGGACTTCGGTCTGTTCCGTTTCCAGCCTTCGGAGCTGATGAAACTTGCGCTGCCCATGTTTCTGGCCTGGCTGTATGCCTGGTCGCCCCTGCCACCCAGCTGGCCGCGCCTGCTGGCGGGGCTGGCGGCCATCGCCGCCACTGCCGGGCTGATCGTGGTGGAACCGGACCTGGGCACCTCGCTGCTGATCGCCGCCAGCGGGCTGTTCGTGCTCTTTTTCGCCGGACTTCCATGGCGCTTTATCCTGGCGGCGGTGGCCGTGGTGATCGCCGCCCTGCCGGTGGTGTGGCATTTCATGTATGACTACCAGAAGCAGCGGGTGCTCACCTTTCTCAATCCGGAATCCGACCCGCTGGGCGCCGGCTATCACATCATCCAGTCAAAAATCGCCATCGGCTCCGGTGGTGTGTGGGGCAAGGGCTTCACGCACAACACCCAGGCCCATCTGGAATTCCTGCCGGAAAGCACCACGGACTTCATCTTCTCGGTCTTCTCCGAAGAGTTCGGCCTTTGGGGTGTGGGCCTGCTGCTGCTGGGGTACATGTTCGTGGTGGGCCGCGGGCTGGTGATCGCCTGGCAGGCACCGGACAACTTTGGCCGACTGCTGGGCGCCAGTCTGGCCATGACCCTGTTCATCTACGCCTTCGTCAACATCGGCATGGTCAGCGGCCTGCTGCCGGTGGTAGGCCTGCCCCTGCCGCTGATCAGCTATGGCGGCAGCGCCATGGTGACGCTGCTGATCGGCTTCGGCATGCTGATGTCCATCCACACCCACAAGGGGCTGATGCGCGCCGGCGGCGGTTGATGCGGCGGCCCGGCACATGTTAGATTAGCGGGCTGTTTTCCCATGAGGATCAAGGAGATTCCCCCGCTTATGAAACGGATCATGCAACTTCTTCTGCTGTGGCTCGTCACGCTGGGCGCATGGGCGGCGCCCACTCCGACGCCGGCACCCAAGCCATCCGTGCCGGAGGTCACCATCGTGCCGGCGCCGCCGAGCATCGCCGCCAAAGCCTATCTTCTGATGGACTATGACAGCGGCGCGGTGCTGGCGGAGAAGGACGCCGACAAACGGGTGGAGCCCGCCAGCCTGACCAAGATGATGACCAGCTACATCGTGGCCCACGAACTGGACGCCGGCAAGATCCACCTGGACGACAAGGTGCTCATCAGCAAGAAGGCATGGAAGATGCCCGGCTCCAAGATGTTCATCGAGGTGGGCAAGAAGGTGCCGGTGCGCGATCTCATCAAGGGCATGATCGTCCAGTCCGGCAATGACGCCACCGTGGCGCTGGCCGAATACATTGCCGGCAGCGAAGATGTATTCGTGCAGCTGATGAACCAGTGGGCGAAAAAGCTGGGCATGACTCACACCCACTTCGCCAACAGCACCGGCCTGCCCGATCCCGAACACTACACCACCGCGCGGGATCTGGCCAAGCTGGCCCGGGCGCTGATCCGTGACTTTCCGGATCACTACGCCTGGTACAAGGAGAAGGTGTTCACCTACAACGGCATCCGCCAGTACAACCGCAACAAGCTGCTGTGGCAGGATCCCAGCGTGGACGGCATCAAGACCGGACACACCCAGTCCGCGGGCTACTGCCTGGTGGCCTCGGCCAAGCGGGACGGCATGCGCCTGATCAGCGTGGTGCTGGGCACCGACTCGGCCAGCCGCCGGGTGAGCGAGAGCCAGAAACTGCTCAACTACGGCTTCCGCTTCTTCGAGACCCACCGCCTCTACAAGGCCAACCAGCGCCTGAGTGACCAGAAGGTGTGGGAAGGCAAGCAGGACATTCTGCCGGTGGGATTGACCGAGGACCTCTACATCACCATTCCCCGTGGCGAATACAAGAACGTGCAGCCGATAATGGCCATCGAGAAGGAGATCAAGGCGCCCATCCACAAGGGCCAGCAGGTGGGCACCCTCAAGGTGATGCTGCATGACCGCGTGCTGGCGGAAAAACCACTGGTGGCCCTGGCGGACGTGGAGCGTGGCGGCTTCTTCAAGCGGCTGATGGATCAGGCCAAGCTGGCCTTCGCCCATCTGCTGGGAGACTGACATGCAGCTGGCCTGGCTGAATGGTGAATGGACGCCGCTTGAAGCGGCGCGCATCTCGCCGCTGGATCGGGGATTTCTGTTCGGTGATGGCGTCTATGAGGTGATCCCCGTCTATCGGCGCCGCCTGTTTGCCTTCGGCCCCCACCTGACACGGCTCAGGCACAGCCTGCACGCCACCGGCATTGCCAATCCGCATACGGATGAGGAGTGGCGGCAGCTGTGCGAGACCCTGGTCGAGCGGCACCCATGGGAGGACCAGTTCATCTACCTGCAGGTGACCCGGGGCGTGCAGCCGAAGCGGGACCACCTGCCCGACGACTGCCTCGTGCCCACGGTGTTCGCCTACACAAACGAGCTGAAACCGGTCAGCGAGGCCATCCTGCGAAAGGGCATCCATTGCATCACCGCCGAGGACATCCGCTGGCGGCGCTGCGACATCAAGGCCATCACCCTGCTGCCCAACGTCATGCTCAAGATGCAGGCCAGAGCCGCAGGAGCCGATGACGCCATTCTCATCCGCGACGGTCTGGTCTCCGAAGGGACCGCCAGCAATGTGATGATCGTGGAGGGCGACCGTCTGAGCACCCCACCGCTGGACCATGCCCTGCTGGGCGGCATCACCCGCCAGATCCTGCTGCAGGTGGCACGGGACGCAGGCCTTGAAGTTCGCGAAGAAGCCATTACTGAACAAAGACTGGCGCAGGCGGACGAGATCTGGCTGACCAGCTCCACCAAAGAGGCATTGCCCGTGGCAATGCTCAACGGTCAGCCGGTGGGAACGGGTCGTCCCGGCCCGGTCTGGCAGCGGCTGCGCCAGGCCTTTCATGCCGCACGGGAACAATGGATGGAGCAGAACCATGAGTGAAGAAAACAAGGCGCCCGAGCAAACCGCCGAACAGGAAGGCGGCCTGACCTTCCCCTGCGATCTGGTGGTCAAGGCCATGGGCAACAACCGGGAAGGCTTCGCCGGCGAGATCTTCGACATCTGCAAGCAGCACATGCCGGAACTGCAGGAAGGTGACATGCAGGTGAAGCATTCCAGCGGCGGCAAGTTCACTTCCGTCAATGTGAAGGTGAACGCCAAAAGCCGAGAACAGCTGGAAAAGCTCTACAAGGACCTCAACGACCACCCCGACGTGCACATGACCCTGTGAATCCGCTGGTTCGCCCGCTCGGCCTGCAGCCCTATGAGGCCATCTGGCAGGCCATGCGTCGCTTCACCGACCGACGCACGCCGCAGACGCCGGATGAACTGTGGCTGGTGGAACATCCCTCCGTCTTCACCCAGGGACTCAATGGCCACCCGTCCCACCTGCTGACACCCGGCGACATCCCCGTGGTGCAGACCGACCGCGGTGGCCAGGTCACCTATCATGGCCCGGGACAGTTCATTCTCTACCCCCTGCTGGATCTGAAACGCAACGGACTGACGGTGCGCGCCCTGGTGCACGGACTGGAACAGAGTGTCATTGATCTGCTGAAAGGCTATGGCATTGAGGCCGTGGCTCGACCGGATGCGCCCGGCGTCTATGTGGCGGGCGCCAAGATCGCCTCGCTGGGCCTGAAAGTGCGCCGGGGCTGCAGCTACCACGGCATTGCTCTGAACGTGGACATGGATCTGGCGCCCTTCAAGCGTATCAATCCCTGCGGACTGCGGGCACAACCCATGACGCAACTGGCAGAGCTGCTGGAGGCTCTGCCCGCCAGGGAGACACTCTGGCAGGAATGGGTCAGCCATGTCTGCCACACGTTGGGCCTGCCGTCCGCCCACTGGCTGGCAGACGACGCCGTGCCTATTTCACCCGCTTGAGCTGCACCACCTTGCGCTCACCCTGACGCGCGGCGGTGTCTCCCTGCTCTGCCTCAGCAGACGGAGACTGCTCAGCTTCCGGCTCGGGGTGCGGCTCCGGCGGAAAGGGCATGCCCTGCCCGGTCTCGCGTGAGAAGATGGCCAGCACCGCCTCCGGCGGAAAGCTCACCCTCCGCTCCTGCCCCTGAAAGCGGGTCATGAAGCTGATGCGCTCGTTGCCCAGCTCCAGCCCATGCGTGGCAGTGGGGCTGATGTTGAGCACGATCACCCCGTCCTGCACATACTCCCGCGGCACCTCCACGCCGGGCCAGTCGGCATCCACCTGCACATGGGGCGTCCAGCCGTTGTCCACGATCCAGTCGTAGAGCGCGCGGATGAAATAGGGCTTCTGGGAGATCATCAGAGGATATCCCGCATGTCCAGCTCGTCGTCGGTGAGGCTGTTCTTGAACTCCGGACGGCTGAGCAGACGCTCGCCGTAGTCCATCACCGGCTTGGCGGAACGGGGCAGCTCGATGCCCAGATACTGCAGACGCCAGAAGATGGGCGCCATGCTCAGATCCAGCAGTGTGAACTCGTCACTGAGGAAATAGGGTTTTTCCGAGACGATGGGAATCAGCTGGATCAGCCGCTCGAACAGCTGCTTGCGCGCATCGGTGACCGCCTTCTTGTCCTTGCCGGATGCAATGGTGCGCACCAGCGGATACCACTCGGTCTCGATCAGCCGCAGCTGCTGGCGGATGATCGCCTTCTGAATGGGATCGATGGGCATCATGGGCGGATGGGGAAAGCGCTCATCCAGATATTCCAGAATCACCTGGGCGTCATGGAGCACCAGATCCCGATCCACCAGCGTGGGAATGGTGCCATAGGGATTGAGCTCATAAAGGTCTTCCGGCACCTCGTCGGCAGAGACAGGCACCACTTCCATGGGCACCTCTTTCTCCACACCCAGGAAGCGGATACGATGGGAATTGGGGTCTGCCGGGTCAGAAAAGAGCGTAATGACGGCGCGTTTCGCCAGGGGAATATCAGTCATGGCCTTCCTCCATCACGTTTCGGTTCCGTTATTGTAAACCCCCTGTCAAGCCCCCTCGGCCACCACGAACGCCAGCGCCAGATTGTCGGTATCGCTGAGCGACACATGCCAGCGGTCGATACCCAGCTCCCGGGCGCGTTCGGCGCAGCGGCCGGACAGCGCCACCTGCGGCGCCCCCAGGTCGTCATTGAGCACCTGTATGTCCCGCAGGCGCAGACCATCGCGCAGACCGGTGCCCAGGGCCTTGAGCACCGCCTCCTTGGCCGCCCAGCGCTTGGCCAGAAAGGCGCTGCATTGCCCACGCGCCTGCCAGACCGCCTGTTCCGCCTTACTCAGAACACGGGCGGCAAAACGAGAATGGCGTGCCTGCACGCGGGCCACGCGATCAATCTCCACCATGTCCGTGCCGATACCGACGATCATGCGCCCTCCCAATGCAAAGCGCCACGCGGATGCGTGGCGCCCGTTCCTTTACGAACCGCTGGCGACGATCAGCCCTTGGGCAGTTCCAGCGGCGTCTTGAGCCGCAGCACATGGATATGACCATGGCCGCACTTGACCTCGATGCTGTGCAGGCCGGCATCATCCTCTTCCACCACCACCTGCTGCGGCTTGTCGATGTTGTGCATCACCTTGCCGTTGTCCAGTTCCACGGTGAGCAGGTCGCTTTTCGGGTCGTAGCTGATGCCGGTCATCGGCACCCACTCGCCCTCAATCTGATCACCGATGTCCAGACCGGCCACCTCAATCTCCACCATGAAGGTGGGCATCACGGATGAAAGGTGGTCGAAATAGTGCTGCCAGTCCTGCTTGTCAATGATGCGGGTTGCCATCGCTTGCCTCCTTTTGCGTGAAAAATGCCGTTTCAACCCTGTTCATGCGGTTTTTTCCCGGCTTTTCAAGGGCGGCCTGCGCGGCATCCCGCAAAAATGGGGGAGACCCCGTTCTACAGACGCTCCACACCCCCCATGTACGGCCGCAGCACCTCCGGCACCGTGATGCTGCCATCGGCGTTCTGGTAGTTCTCCACGATGGCCACCAGCGTGCGCCCCACCGCCAGACCGGAGCCGTTGAGGGTGTGCACCAGCTGCGGCCGGCCATCGGCATCGCGGAAACGGGCTTTCATGCGGCGTGCCTGAAAGTCCTCGAAATTGGAGCAGGAGGAAATCTCCCGATAGGCCTGCTGACCCGGCAGCCACACTTCCAGGTCATAGGTCTTGGCGGCGGAAAAGCCCAGATCTCCGGTGCACAGGCTGACGACCCGATAGGGCAGCTCCAGCTTCTGCAGGATGGCTTCCGCATGGCCGGTGAGCCGCTCCAGCAAATCGTAGGACGCATCAGGATGGGCGATCATCACCAGCTCCACCTTCTCGAACTGATGCTGGCGGATCAGCCCGCGGATGTCCCGACCGGAAGAACCCGCCTCGGCCCGGAAACAGGGCGTATGCGCCGTGCGCAGGATGGGCAGCCGGTCCGCCGGCACGATCTGGCCACGCACCAGGTTGGTCACCGGCACCTCGGCAGTGGGAATCAGGTACAGCTCCCGGCTGTCTTCCGCCTCGGTGCGGTTGGCGATCCTGAACAGATCTTCTTCAAACTTTGGCAGCTGGCCGGTACCGAACAGACTGTCGCCATTGACCAGATAGGGGACATAGACTTCCTCATAGCCGTGCTCACCGGTGTGCACATCCAGCATGAACTGAATCAGCGCCCGCTGCAGGCGCGCCACCGGCCCCTTGAGCACGGCGAAGCGGGACTGGGCGATGCGTACCGCGGCCTCACTGTCATATCCCCTGCCGGCAAGCAGGTCCACATGATCCTTCGGCTCGAAGTCAAACTCACGGGGTGTGCCCCAGCGGCGCACTTCCACATTGTCCGCCTCGCTACTGCCCACCGGCACACTCTCGTGCGGCAGGTTGGGCAGACTGGCGTAAATGGCGTTGAGCTCCGCCTGCACCGCCTCCAGCTGCTTCTTGGCCGCATCCAGCCGGTCGCCCAGATCAGCCACCGCGTCCAGCAGCGGCTGAATGTCCTCGCCGCGGGCCTTTGCCTGGCCGATAGCCTTGGCGGAACGGTTGCGCTCCGCCTGCAGCTGCTCGGTCTCCACCTGCAGCGCCTTGCGCTGGGTTTCCAGTTCGCGAATGCGCTCGACCGGGACCTCGAAGCCACGGATCTTCAACCGTGCGGCGATCTCGTCCAGTTCAGTTCTCAATCGTTTGGGATCCAGCATCGTCTTACTCCGTCAAAGTCATCCTGCCGAGGGTAAAGCCTGCCCACACGGCCAGTAGACATACCGCCACGCTGACGGCAATGTTGGCCAGGGCCTTGTTCACCTCACCCACCTGAATGAACTGCAGTGTCTCGAACGAAAAGGTGGAAAAGGTGGTCAGCGCGCCGAGAAAGCCCGTCATCCAGAACAGGCGCCACTCTGGCGCGGCGCTGAGCTTGTCCACCAGCCATACGGCCAGAAAGCCCATCAGGAAGGACCCCAGCACATTGACCGCCAGCGTGCCCCAGGCAAACTGTTTGCCCAGCAGCTGGTAGATGTGGTGCGAAATCCAGAACCGACTTACCGCTCCAAGAGCACCGCCGGCCGCCAACGCGATCCACTGCATCTACATTCTCCTCTTTCTGGGGGACTGGGCATCCAGCTGGCGCAGCCAGGCCAGTTTCTCCCCGATCTTTGCCTCCAGCCCCCGCGGGGTGGGCTGATAATACTGTTTCGGCGTCATTTCCGCCGGGAAATAGTCCTCACCGGCTGCATAGGCCTCAGGCTCGTCATGGGCGTAGCGATAGCCCTCATGGTATCCCAGCGCCTTCATCAGTTTTGTGGGCGCATTACGCAGGTGCATGGGCACCGGCAGCGAGCCCTGCTGGCGTACATCCTTCATCACCGCCTTCCACGCCATGTAGACGGCGTTGGACTTGGGCGCGGCCGCCAGATAGACGGCCGCCTGCGCCAGCGCCAGCTCACCTTCGGGGCTGCCGAGACGCTCATAGGCTTCTGCGGCATTGATGGCCACGGTCAGCGCGCGCGGATCGGCATTGCCGATATCCTCACTGGCCATGCGGATGAGACGACGGGCCAGATAGCGCGGATCTGCCCCACCATCCAGCATGCGCGCCAGCCAGTAGAGCGCGGCGTCCGGGCTGGAACCCCGCACCGCCTTGTGCAGAGCGGAGATCTGGTCGTAAAAGGCGTCACCGCCCTTGTCGAAGCGGCGCAGGCCCGCCTGAATCACCTCGCGCACGGCGGCCTCGTCCAGCGTGCCGTTTTCGGCAAAGTCACTGGCCTGCTCCAGCAGATTGAGCAGCCTGCGGGCATCACCATCGGCGGCATTCAACAGCAGCTCGGTGGCCCTGCCGGTCAGAGAGATCGGCTGACCGCTCTCTTTGCTCAGAACCGCCACACCTCGATCGAGGATGGCCCGCAGGGCCGCTTCATCCAGCGGCTTGAGCACATACACCCGCACTCTTGAGAGCAGGGCGTTGTTGAGCTCAAAGCTGGGGTTCTCGGTCGTGGCCCCGATGAACACGAAGGTGCCATCTTCCACAAACGGCAGGAAGGCATCCTGCTGCGCCTTGTTGAAGCGGTGCACCTCGTCCACGAACAGCAGCGTCCCTTGCCCGGTGGCCGCATGATGGGCCTTGGCCTGCTCGACCGCCTTGCGCACCTCCTTGACCCCGTCCAGCACCGCGGAGAGCTGGATGAAGTTCAATCCGGAATGGGCCGCGATCAGCCGCGCCAGCGTGGTCTTGCCCGTCCCCGGCGGTCCCCAGAAGACCATCGAATGCGGCCGCCCAGATGCCAGCGCACGGGACAGCGCCTTGCCCGGCCCCAGCAGGTGCTGTTGCCCCACATATTCTTCCAGAGTCTGCGGTCGCAGACGCTCGGCCAGCGGTGCACTCATCGCGGCACCCGCCCCACCACGTCAACCCCCTTCGGCACGCGGAAATGGAACAGCGCCTCATTGACCGGCTGGTTGACACGCACATTCTCAAAACGAATGCGCGTCAGCCGGTCATGGGACTGGTAGAAACGGATGCGCCTGAGCACATTGTCACCATCCAGCCCCACCTCCAATGACTGGAAAAAGGTATCCCTGCGCGGTGTCAGAGCGAACCAGTTCAGGCCGGCCTCGCCCTTGCCGAGCGGCCGCACTCTGAAGTTCATCTCCACCGGAACGTCATACAGCAGCCAGTTGAGGGGAATGTCCCGGATGACCTGATTGATCGGCTGCACCGTCACCTGTTCCAGCTCCGGGTCGTAGATCCAGAAAGCCCGCCCATCGGCCACCAGCGTCTGGGGTTCCTGACCACGGCTGTTGCGGTAGTGCCAGTAGAGACGACCGGGGCGTTCAAGCACCACATGACCGCTGCGAATGTCCACCCCCATCAGCTCATCCTCGGCCCGTGGCGTCTCCTGCACGAAGTCCGCCTCAAAAGTGCGCAGCGTGTTGGCAAACTGCTGCAGATCAGCACCGAAGGCCGGCACGTGCAGACCAGCCAATATCATGATCAGGGCGACTATCCAGCGCATCAATGCTCCTTCGGCACCAGCACCTTGCGGCTGCCGTTCGATTCCATGGGCGAGACCACCCCCGCCTTTTCCATAGCCTCGACAATGCGGGCGGCCCGATTGTAGCCGATGCTGAACTGTCGCTGGATAAGCGAGACCGATACCCGCTGCTTTTCGATGACGAACGCCACCGCCGCATCATAGAGGCTGTCCTTCTCCGCGTCTCCACTGCCGTCGAGCGCGCTGGCCGCCATGCCCTCATCCCCCTGCTGCAGATGCATGTCCAGATACTGAGGGGCGCCCTGCTGCTTGACGTATTCCACCACCCGATGCACCTCGTCATCCGAGACAAAGGCACCGTGCACACGGCGCGGCATGCCGCTGCCCGGTGGCAGATAGAGCATATCCCCCTGCCCCAGCAGGTGCTCGGCGCCCATCTGATCCAAGATGGTGCGGGAATCCACCTTGGAAGACACCTGGAAGGAGATGCGCGTGGGAATGTTGGCCTTGATCAGACCGGTAATCACATTCACGGACGGCCGCTGAGTGGCCAGAATCAGGTGGATGCCCGCGGCCCGTGCCTTCTGGGCCAGTCGAGCGATCAGCTCCTCCACTTTCTTGCCCACCACCATCATCATATCGGCGAACTCATCAATTACCACCACGATATAGGGCAGCGGAGAAAGTGCCGGCGGTTCCTCGCTCACCTCATGCCCATAGCTGGCTTCCGGCTTCCACAGTGGATCCACCAACGGCTCGCCCCGGTCGATGGCCGCCTGCACTTTCTCGTTGAAACCGGCAATGATGCGAACGCCCAGTTTGGCCATGAGCTGATAGCGCCGATCCATCTCATAGACACACCAGCGCAGGGCGTTGGCGGCGTCGTTCATGTCGGTGACCACGGGCGTGAGCAGGTGGGGAATGTCTTCATACACCGACAGCTCCAGCATCTTGGGGTCCACCATGATGAGACGCACCTGCTCCGGTGTTGCCTTGAAC
>NZ_WFYD01000140.1 GCF_015490265.1 Sulfurivirga sp.
TAAGCGGCCAGCCGCCGGCGCTCAGCTGTGAGCAGGCCATCGGCAGCTTCGGCGAGGCCCTGGCCGGCTGCGTGGAAGGGGCGTTGGGCGGCCATGCCGGCCCCACGCCCATCTATGATGGGCTGACCGGCACGCCGCTGCGCTGAATTCAGGCGTTTTCGCCGCCTTCCTTTTCTCCGCCGTGGGCACCGGCCAGATACTGGTCGAAGAGATAGAGTGCCTCGCCGCTGTCCTGACCGGTGTAACCGAGCACCTTCGCCTTGTCCAGAACGGTCATGAACAGGGCTTCTTCCTCATGCTGCTCGGCGATGAACCACTGGATGAAATTGAAGGTCTGGTAGTCCTTCTCGGCGAAACTCTGTTCGGCGATGTTCTTGATCAGTCGGGTGACCCGCTTTTCGTGTTCATAGGCGGCCTGGATCACATCCATCAGGCTGGAGAACTCCGCCTGCGGCGCCGGCAGCTCGCCCAGCCGCACGGACTGGCCGGTTTCGATCAGATAGTCGAAGATGCGGTCCCGATGGCCTTCCTCTTCCTGACTGTGGGTGCGGAAGAACTTCGCCGCGCCGTCCAGCCCCTTTTCCGCCGCCCAGGCGGCCATCTGCAGGTATTTGTAGGCGGCGTTCTGTTCTTCGGTGACCTGGTTGTTCAGCAGTGTGTAGATGTTCTCGCTCAGCATGGCGACCCTCCTTGGTTGATTGTCAATGCCTTAAAGGCATAGGTTCAATGATAGGGTTTTTCAAGAAGGATCGCCCGCTTTTGTCACAGCGGGTCGTCCACCGTCGGCGGCGGCTGGCGGCGCATCAGGTAATAGACCACACCCACGGCCAGAATGGCCAGGGTCACCAATCCGTAGGTCCACGCCCAGGTGGTGGAGAAGTGTTCATTTTCCACCGGCAGCAGCACCAGCTGGCGCAGCAGGGTGATCAGCACCACCTCCACGAAGACGATGATGTCGAAGGTGCCATATTTCATCCAGCGGATCTCGGCGCTGATCAGCGAGGAGAGGATCCACAGGATGAACAGGTTGCCCAGCGCGTCGAGAAAGCCGCGGATGTAGATCTGCTGCTCGAACGCCTGCCACAGGTTGATGAAGAACTGCGCCACGACCAGCGCGGCGGCCACCAGCAGCGCCAGGGCGATGAAGATGTGCAGACCGCGGTTGGCCTGTTCGAGAAAGCGGCGGATGAACAGCGTGGGTCGTTCCATCAGACCCGCTTCCTCATCAGAGTGGTGTGGCTGATTCGATGTGCGCCTGCCCGGCGCGCCTTTTCATACAGGGGCCAGACCCGTTTGGCCGTCTTTTCCAGAATGTGGATGCGGGTGTCGTAGCTGGGGTGGGTGCTCAGCAGCTCCGGCGGGGCACCGCTGCCCAGCTTCTTCATCTTCTTCCACACGTTGACGGCGGCGTAGGGATTGTAGCCGGCACGGGCGGCCAGTTCCACGCCCATTCTGTCGGCCTCCTCCTCATGCAGGCGGGAGAATGGCAGCCCCACGGTGATGTTGTAGGCCATGGCGGCCAGCTGCTGTTCGGTCTGGCCGGCACCCAGGGCGATGGCGCCGATGTTCAGCGCCAGATTGGCCAGCATGGCCTGGGACATGCGCTCGCGGGCGTGCTCCCGCAGGGCGTGGGAGATCTCATGCCCCAGCACCGCCGCCAGTTCGTCGTCAGTCAGTTTCAGTTTCTTCACCAGTCCGGAATAGACCACGATCTTGCCGCCAGGCATGCACCAGGCGTTGAGCTCGTCCGAGTCGATGACATGCACCTCCCAGTGCCACTTGGGCGCGTTGGGGCGGAACACCGCCGTCTGCGGGATCATGCGCTGCACGATGCGGCGTACTCTGGCCAGCAGTTTCGGGTCGGTGTCCAGTTTGCCGGCCTTCTTCGCTTCGGCCAGTACCTGCCGGTAGCTTTTGGCGGCGTCCCGCTCCAGCTGCTGTTCGGAGACCAGCATCAGCTGGCTGCGGTCCACGCCGACGGCGCCCCGCGCGGTGGTTTTCTGCGTGGCGCAGCCTGTCAGGGCCACAGAGACGCTCAGAAGGGCGAAAAACAGCGTTTTTTTCAGCCGCGCAAGAAACCGTCCGGCAAAAATGGGGGAGACCCCGTTCCGTAATCGTCTGTGCATGATGGATTTACCCGCTTAAAATGCATGGCATTGTCTGACTGATTGTAGGAGCCGACCATGGATTTGCAAGCCGTTCGGGCGTATCTGCGCAGCCTGCAGGATGACATCTGCCGCCAGTTGGAGGAGGAAGACGGCGGCCGTTTCATCACCGATGAGTGGACCCGTCCCGAACCGGAAGGGCAGATGAAACTCACAGGCGGTGGCGTCACCCGCGTGCTGGAAGGGCAGGTGATCGAAAAGGGCGGGGTCAACTTCTCCCATGTGTTCGGGGAGGAGCTGCCCCGCTCCGCCACCGCCCACCGGCCCGAGTTGGCCGGGCGCAGCTTTCAGGCCATGGGCGTGTCGCTGGTGATTCACCCCCGCAATCCCTACGCCCCCACCAGCCACGCCAATGTGCGCCTGTTCGTGGCGGAGAAGGCGGGTGAGGAGCCGGTGTGGTGGTTCGGTGGCGGTTTTGATCTGACCCCTTTCTATCTGTTCGAGGAGGACGCCCGCTACTGGCATGAGATCGCCCGCGCCGCCTGCGAACCCTTTGGCAAGGAGGTCTATCCCCGTTTCAAGAAGTGGTGTGATGACTATTTCTACATCAGGCACCGTGGTGAAACCCGCGGGGTGGGCGGACTGTTCTTCGATGACCTCAACGACTGGGACTTTGACACCTGCTTCGCCTTCATGCGCGCGGTGGGGGACGCCTACATCGAAGCCTATCGCCCCATCCTGGCACGACGCAAGGATACCGCCTACGGCGAGCGCGAGCGTCAGTGGCAGCTGATCCGCCGCGGGCGCTATGTGGAATACAACCTGGTCTATGACCGCGGCACCCTGTTCGGGCTGCAGACCGGCGGGCGCACCGAATCCATCCTCATGTCCATGCCGCCGCTTGCGGCGTGGAAGTATGATCACCAGCCGGAGCCGGGTACGCCGGAGGCCGAACTGGTGGAAGTGCTGCGCGAACCGCGCGAGTGGCTGCCGTTTGACTGATGGACAAGGTAAGGCTGGACAAATGGCTGTGGGCGGCGCGCTTTTTCAAGACGCGTGCGTTGGCCACCGAGGCCATCAGAGGCGGCAAGGTCAAGCTGGATGGCCACGCGCCCAAGCCGGGGCGGGCCGTGAAGGTGGGTGACCAGCTGGAGATCACCCAGGCCCATCGCAAGGTGTGGGTGGAGGTGGTCGCCCTGTCCGACCGGCGTGGTCCGGCGGAGGCGGCGCAGCAGCTTTACAGGCTGGAAAAGGAGCTGCTCAACCAGCGCGCGCCGGATCCGGCGCTGGCGCTGGCCGGTTTCCGGGAGAAGGGACGGGGCCGCCCCACCAAGCGGGAGCGTCGGCAGATCGAACGCTGGCTGGGAGATTAGATTTTTACAGCCCCATAATAAAATTTTTTGATTACGGTTTATCGAATCTATTAGGTAAACTCTTGACCTGTTTCATCATTTTCTTATTTCCTGCAAGGAGGTCAACGATGAAAGTCATGTGGAAAGCGGTTGCCCTGAGCGGCGCCTTTCTGAGTGCGCAGGCCTACGCCCTGAATGTCCCCGGTCCGCTGGTGGATCCCGCCTGGGTCAATGCCCACAAGGGTGAAATCAAGCTGCTGGACATCGGCAAGAAGAAGACCACATCCAAGCTGCCGGGCGCCATTCCGGTGGATTACAAGAAAGTGCGTGTCAAGGGCACCATCGAGGGCGTGAAGGCCAAGGGTCTGGTGCCCTCCAAGGAAGACTGGCAGAAGATGGTGCGCAGCTGGGGCATCAACAATGGCGATGCCGTGGTGCTGACCTACGCCGGCAAGGGCTTCGGCGATGCCACCCAGGCCACCCGCATCTACTGGCAGTTCAAGTACTACGGCTATGACAACGTGGCCATCATGAACGGCGGCAACAAGGCGTGGAAGAAGGCCAAGCTGCCCATGGAGAAGAAGGGTCACGCCGCCTCCGTCAAGCCCGGCAACTTCACCGCCAAGGACGCGGACACGTCCATCTACGCTTCCACCGATGAAGTGGCCAGCGCAGCCAAGAACGGCTATCAGCTGCTGGACAGCCGTGACATGGGTCTGTACCTCGGCACCTGGCACAAGGGCTCCGTCAAGGCCGCCGGGCACATTCCGGGCGCCAAGTTCTTCGGTGTGACGCTGAACACGTCCGCCAAGCCGGCCAAGTTCTTCGATGCCGAGACCTACAAGAAGGCGGCTGCCGCCATCAACGTGGATCTGAGCAAGCCGAGCATCGTCTACTGCAACACCGGTCACCTGGCCACAGGCAACTGGTTCATCCTGCATGAGATCCTCGGCAACAAGAAGGTCAAGCTGTATGACGGCTCCATGCATCTGTGGACCCTGCATGGCAAGCCGGTCGAGCGCTTTAGGTGGAACAACAAGTAAGCGTCCGACATTTTTGGCTGGAACGCCCCGCCCGTGTGCGGGGCGTTTTCGTTTCCGCCAGTGGATAAGCTTGCCAAATGCATGAAAATAGGTAAAATTCGGCGTTCGCCGTCATTCAGAGCTACGACAGAACAAGGAATCGAGTCATGAAAAGAACATTTCAACCCAGCGTGCTCAAGCGCAAGCGCACTCACGGTTTCCGCGCGCGCATGGCCACCAAGAACGGCCGCAAGGTTCTGGCCCGTCGCCGCGCCAAGGGTCGCAAGCGTCTGACTCCGTAAGTCCGCGCCCCTGATGGCTGACCATCCGTCAGCGCCCGCGCAGGATATGGATGCTGACCGGCTTCTGGCCGGTCAAACTTTTCCCAAGGAACTGAGACTGCTGACCCCGGCCCAGTTTGCCCGGGTGTTTGACGACGCGGTCAAGTTTGCCAACCGTCACTGGACCTTTCTTGTCCGCCCCAATGGTCTGCCCGTTCCCCGCATGGGGCTGGTCATCTCCCGCAAGCAGGCCGGCAAGGCGCACAGCCGCAACCGCCTCAAGCGACTGGCCCGGGAGGCCTTCCGCCGTCATAAGCGCAGACTGGTCGGCTATGATATTGTGGTTCTGGCGCGCCGGGGCGCCGCCGAGACCGACAATGCCACGCTGACACGCAGCTTCGAGCACCTGATCGGCAAGATCGAACGACAGCAGCCCAACAACGCATCATAAGGAATCCGTTTCATGAACACCCGTGCCCTCTGGTGGATTGCTCTGGCCTTCACGCTGATGTGGATCTGGATGGAGTGGGTCAGGTTTACCGCGCCGAAGCCGGTTCAGACCCAGCCTGCCGCACAGCAGACCGCCACCGATGTGCCGAAGGCGGCTGCCACGGGGCAGAAGGCTGCCGGCGCGCCCAATGAGGCGCCGAGCGTGAAGACGGCGGTGGCCAGCGCCGGGCGGGTGCATGTGCGCACCGATGTGTTCGACATGGAACTGGACCGTCAGGGGGGCGACATCCGGGTGGCGAAGCTGCTCAAGTTCGCCGCCAGCTCGGAGGAAAAGGACAAGCCTTTCACCCTGCTGGCCGATCAGGGGCCGCTGTTCTTCATCGTGCAGAACGGTCTGACCACGCCGGACGGCAGTCCCGCACCCACCCACAAGGTGGTGTGGCAGGCGGCCAAAAATGACTACACGCTGAAGGGGGACACGCTGGAGGTGCCCTTCGTGTGGCAAAAGAACGGAGTGAAGGTCACCAAGACCTATGTGTTCACCCGCGGCAGCTATGTGGTCAGGGTGCGCTATCAGGTGGAGAACCATGCGCAAAAGCCCTGGCAGGGGTCCCTCTACAGCCAGCTTCAGCGCAACCGCTACGTGCCCAACGCCAGCCGGCTGATCTTCACCTACACCGGGCCGGTGTTCTACGATCCTGAGAACAAGTATCAGAAGGTGGATTTCGATGATCTGCTGAAGCAGCCCATTCAGGCCAAACCGGCCCAGGGTGGCTGGGTGGCCATGATTCAGCACTATTTCCTCGGTGCCATCGTGCCGGATCAGAACGCCACCAACACCTTCTATGGCAAGCCCCTGGGTACGGATCGCTTCGTGGTGGGCGTGATCTCGCCGGTGAAGGCGGCCGCGCCGGGCCAGTCGGTCTCCTTCGAGCACACCTACTTCCTCGGCCCGGAGATCGAAGAACTGCTGGAGCCGCTGGCGGAAGGCCTGGAGCTGACCAAGGACTACGGCGTGCTCACCATCATCGCCGAGCCGCTGTTCTGGCTGCTGAAGCAGATTCACAATCTGGTGGGCAACTGGGGCTGGGCGATCATCATCCTCACCATTCTGGTCAAGCTGGCCTTCTACAAGCTGTCGGAGGCCAGCTACCGCTCCATGGCGAAGCTGCGCAAGTTCCAGCCCAAGCTGCAGCAGCTGAAGGAGAACTACGGCGACGACAAGCAGCTGTTCCAGCAGAAGCTGATGCAGCTGTATCGGGAGGAGAAGATCAACCCCATGGGCGGCTGCCTGCCCATTCTGGTGCAGATGCCGGTGTTCATCGCCCTCTACTGGGTGCTGCTCTATTCGGTGGAGCTGCGTCAGGCGCCGTGGATTCTGTGGATTGACGACCTGTCCGCGCCGGATCCCTATTTCGTGCTGCCGCTGATCATGGGCGCGAGCATGTGGCTGCAGATGAAGCTCAACCCGACCACCATGATGGACGAGACACAGCAGAAGGTGATGCAGCTGATGCCGATCATCTTCACCATCTTCTTCCTGTGGTTCCCGTCCGGGCTGGTGCTCTACTGGGTGGTCAACAACCTGCTGTCCATTGCCCAGCAGTGGTACATCACCCGCAAGATTGAGCAGGAAGGGTAAGTCACACTTTTGCAGACTGGGATAAGCCTGCTCGCTCATGGTTCCGCCATCAAGTGGCTGTAAGGCTTGAAGCGGGCGCGGCGCAAACTCCCTGCGGTCAGACATGCGCCGCGCTGATCCGCTTCTGATGCCAACAGCCACTAAGATGGCTCCACAAATCGCTGTGCGGCTTATCCCAGTCCATGGTGCTATTTTGGGAGACCCGGATGCTGCGGGACGATGACACCATAGCCGCCATTGCCACACCGCCCGGTCACGGCGGCATCGGCATCGTGCGTGTCTCCGGCCCGCAGACGCGCGCCATCGCCGAGGCAGTCACCGGCCGCGACCTCACGCCCCGATACGCCCATTACGGCCCCTTCTACGGCGATAACGGCGAGGTGCTGGACGAGGGCATCGCGCTGTTCTTTCCCGGCCCCCATTCGTTTACTGGTGAAGACGTGTTGGAGCTGCAGGGCCATGGCGGTCCCGTGGTGCTGGAATGGCTGCTTCGGCGGGTGCTGGCGCTCGGCGCGCGGCTGGCGGAGCCGGGCGAATTCTCCCGTCGCGCCTTTCTCAACGACAAGCTGGATCTGACCCGGGCCGAGGCGATCGCTGATCTGATCAACGCCACCACCGAGCAGGCGGCGAAAAGCGCCCTCAAGAGTCTGCAGGGTGACTTCGCCCGGCAGGTGGATGAACTGGTGCAGGGGTTGATCAACCTGCGCCTGTATGTGGAGGCGGCTATCGACTTTCCCGAGGAGGAGATCGACTTTCTCGCCGACGGGCAGGTGGCGGAGAAGCTGCGGGCGCTGATCGACCAGCTGGAAAATCTGCTGGCTGTGGCGCAGCAGGGGGCGCTGTTGCAGGAAGGTATGACGGTGGTCATCCTCGGGCGCCCCAACGCGGGCAAGTCCAGCCTGCTCAACGCGCTGGCGGGGCGAGAGAGCGCTATTGTCACCCACATTGCCGGCACCACACGCGACACCATCCGGGAGCACATCCAGATCGACGGTCTGCCGCTGCATATTGTGGACACCGCGGGCCTGCGGGAGACGGAAGATGTGGTCGAGCGCATCGGCATTGAACGGGCCTGGCAGGCGATCGAACAGGCGGATCACGCGCTGGTGGTCATTCCCGCAGACGGGGAGATCGCGCCGGAAGACGCCGCCATTCTGGAAAAACTGCCGCCTGCCATGCCGGTGACCGTGGTGCGCAACAAGATCGATCTGATCGGCGCAGAGCCCCATGTGGAAATGCAGGACGGGCGCACGGTCATCTGGCTGTCGGCCAAGCACGGGCAGGGGCTGGAGCTGCTGCGGGATCACCTGAAACGGGCGGTGGGTTACGCTCAGACGCCTGACGGGGTGTTCATGGCGCGCCGGCGCCATGTGGAAGCCTTGCAGGACGCCCTGACCCAGTTGAAGACCGGCGCGGAAAATCTGGCCTTCCACGCCGCCGGCGAGCTGCTGGCTGAGGATCTGCGTCAGGCGCAGCAGGCGCTGGAGAGCATCACCGGTCGCTTCACCTCAGACGATCTGCTGGGGGAGATCTTCTCCAGCTTCTGTATCGGCAAATAGCCTTTTCCACGGGGTCTCCCCCATTTTTACAGAGTGACCTGCCAGCCGCGCGGCGGCGTGCCGCGATTTCCCTGTGTGCTGACGGCTTTTTGACTGGAAACGCCGTTCGCTACGGTGTTTCCCCGGATTTTGCGGTCTTGTCGGTCGGTGCAGGCCGAGGGTGCTCGCTTCAGGAGGCTTTTCGGTGTCGGTTCAGTCAAATTGGCGCTGGAACAGCAGGTCCACGGCGCGGATGGCGCCGGCCTGGGCTTCCAGTGTCAGATGGCGGCTGAGCCGGTAACTGAGGGTGAGCACATTGGTGCTTTCGAACAGTCCGCTGCTGAGCCGCACGTAGAGAGCCGGGCTGAGGTATTTGCCAAGCACCAGCCGGGCTTCCTGCAGGGTGTCTCCGCCCTTGACGCTGAGTTCGTCCACGCCCAGTTTCTGCTGAATGGTCTGTGTAAGACTGCCCGAATCGTCCTGCACATTGAGGGCGTAGGCCACCTGCGCCATCAGCAGCAACGCCTTGCGGGAGCTCTGCGCCACCGGTCGGCCGGTGAGCAGCAGGGCCAGGGCGTCCGCCTGGGACATGGGTGGCTCGGTGCTCAGTTCGGTGCGGGGCTGCTGCAAAGTGCCGCTCAGATGCAGGCGGGCCAGCGTTTCCTCCACCTGTCGCTGGGCCACCACGTCCAGTGCCGGATTGTCCGGTGGACCGGCGAAGATCAGCTGTCCACGGGTGATGCGCAGCTTGACGCCGAAACGGCTGTAATACCCTTCTTTGAGCGAGATGGCGCCATAGACGCCTGGCGGCTGAGGGGTTTTCTGATGCAGCATCAGATCGCCGGCAAGACGGGTGTCGAGCCCGAGGGCGCGCAGACGGACACGATCGCCCAGGATGACATTGATCTGCACATCCATGGCCGGACCATGGCTGATGTGCTCATGACGGGTGCCGACCACCTTGGCGTCGGGGGAGACATCCACGGCTTTGGGTGGCAAGGTGGGTATGCGGATGTCCGCATCGGGCACATGTACCGTTCCCCGCAGCGTGAGGGTATGGCGGTCGAGGGCGAGCCGCAGGTCCGGGCTGACGCGAGCGCGCGCTTCGGGCAGGTCCAGCAGGGGGAAGGCACTGCCTGTCAGATGCAGGTTCAGATGTGGTTCGGCTTCGGTCAGCGGGCTGAGCCGGCCCTCGAGGTTCAGCGTTCTCTTCCCGCTGCGCAGTTGACCCCGTATGGCGAGTGGCCGATTGTAGTCGGGCACATTCAGGGTCAGGTTCATCGCATCAATGTGGGTGCCTGTGCTGAGCAGATTGAAGCGGGCATGACGCACCGCAAGGACGCCTTTGAGATGTGGCTGGCGCAAGGTGCCGTCGAGATGCAGGTCCGCTTCGGCCCGTCCCCGCAGCGCATCAACGCCCAGACGGGACGGCAGCAGTGGTTGGAGGACGGCCAGATCCGGCAGTGTCAGTCGCAGCCGGCCATCAAGGTCCGGGTCACGGCTGCGCATGAGGTCATTCAGGGTGAATGTGAACTGTCCACTGGCGTGACGGGCTGTATCGGCCAGTTGAATGTGACCGCTCAGACGGTGCCGGGCCAGTCGCAGGCTGATGGGTGCCAGTTGCAGCGTCAGGCGCTGACCGGCATGACGCATTTCCGCGTCAATGCGCCCTTGCAGTCGCCCGTGGGGGTCGGCCATCGGGCCGGCCAGTTCAAGCTGGCCGTCGGCATGACCGGAAAGGGCGGTCTGTTCGGGCAGCAGGGGTGCAAGCAGCGCCAGCGGTGCGTTCTGGAGCGAGGCGCTCAGTGACAGAGAACGGCCTTCCCGCCAGGCCCCTTCGGCGCACAGGCGGCCGCTGTCTTCCCGACTGTGAAGCTGCAGGCACAGGTTGTGCATGCTGGCGCTGCGGGTGGAGAGAATCAGCGGGACGACCCGTTCCAGTCTGATCAGGCCATGGGGCAGAGCGAGCCGAAGGGTGTTCAGATGTCCGTGCCAGCGCTGATGATTCTCAAGTCCTCCACTGAGCCGGGCATCAAGACGGCCGTTGGCGTGGCGGGCGTGCAAGGAGATGCCGTGCCGCTGCGGGGTGCCGTCCAGCGTAAGGGCGACCTGTTGCAGGGTGTGGTGGCCGTCGGTCACATTGCTGGCGCTGAGCCGTCCCTGAAGGCGTTGCGCCTGCAGGTTCAGGCGGGTGGTAAGCCGATCCACCCGCCATGCTCTCCAGCGCAGATGATCGCCTTCCAGCATGCCCCCCATTTCCAGCTGTTGCCATGGGCCTTCGAGGGACATATCACCCCGCAGCTGGCCGGAGGACTCGGGCAGCAGGGCATTCAGGGCGGCCAGTCGAGCGTGGATGTGCACCTTGGCCCGTTGCGTAGAGAGGATTCCCCGTGCGCTCAGCCGGTTGCCCTCTCCCTGGGTGAGCGTCAGGGCGTCGATGTGGAGCGCCGCCCCGTTCCAGCGGACTTTGGCCCTTCCCCGCAGGGGTCGGTCGTTGAGCTGCCCATGCAAAGGGTCGAGCGTCAGGTGTGCCTGCCGTCCCTTTCCGTCCAGTCGGGCGGAAAACCCCAGTCGTCCGGAAAGGCCTGGATGGAAATCGCCCGGATCGAGCGCCCGGCCTGTGAGGGTCAGCTGCCAGTGCAGGTCCTGTGCCCAGTCCACCATGCCGCTGCCGCTGACCGCACCGTGGGGCGGACGCAGGTTGAGGCGCGTGGCGCGGAACTGGCGAAGATCCCCCATGCCATCAAGATGCAGGGTAATGGGGACGTACCCGGAGGGGTGCAGACGGGTGTGGAGGGAGAGTCGGTAATCCTGCGGCTGACCCTGCCAGTGCAGTGTCAGTGTCCGGGCCGTGAGGCGGGGCGCACCCTGCAGGGGCCAGTCCGCGCGGGGCACGGTCAGAGTGAGCTCGCCGTGTTCGTTGAGGGCATTGAACAGGCCATGCAGCCGTGCGGGAACGGGCGCGCTGAAACGGTGCTCCAGCTCAAGACGGTCAAGGGGCCCGTGCAGACGCCCTTCTCCGGCCAGTGTCGGCAGAGCCTCGCCATGGAGCGTCCAGCGCAGCGACAGGTTCAGCCGTTGCTGAGGTTCCAGCCGCAGCACACCCGAGCCTTGCCACGCTTTATCCCGCAGGCGCAGCATCAGGGAGTGAAGCGCCAGTTGCCTGCGTGTGGCGGTGGCGGAGAGGGTGACCGCCGTCAGGGACATACCGTTCCAGCGGATGTCTCGAATCTGCAACTGGTCCACCCTGACAGATGGCAGCGCATCTGGCAGGGTGAGGTGTGTTGCCGGTTGCGCAGTAGCAGTCGGTGCCTGCCAGCGCACGCCTGCCGCCGACATCCAGGTGATATGAATCCGACCGTGCAGCAGCTCGGTGGGCAGCCAGCTCAGTTGTAGTCGCTCCACCCGCAGGCGGCGCTGTCCATTCTGCCAGCGCAGCTGGTGGAGGGTGAGCCTGTCAAGCAGAGTGCCTTCAATGTGTTCGGCTCGTGCACCGGCCTTTTCCAGCAGTGTCCGGGTCAGCCAGTGGCTGCCGCTCTGACTGCCCAGCAGGGCTGTCAGAGTCACCGTGAACACCAGCAGCAGGGCGAGCAGGGTGGTCAGGGTGCGGCCGATCACAGCGCCATCCCCAGCGTGAAGTGGAAGCGCACCCCGCCGGTTGGATCATCCAGTGGGTGCGCCATGTCCAGCTCAATGGGGCCGACCGGGCTATCCCATACGAGGGCCCAGCCCACCGCTCGCTTGAGCTCCGGTGACTGGTTGAAGGCGTTGCCGACGTCCATGAAAGGGCCGGTGTGCAGGCGGCGCCATACCGGATGGAGGTAGCCCACCGAGGCGGTGATCAGATTGCGTCCGCCCACCACCTTGCCATCAGCATCCTTCGGGCCGAGACTCTGGTAGCCGTAACCGCGTACCGACTGGTCGCCGCCGGCGAAAAAGCGGATACTGGCCGGCAGCCGGTCGATGTCGTCGCCGAAGGTGGTGCCCATGCTCAGGCGTGTGCCCAGCCGACCCGATCCCAGCGGGTGGAGCCAGTTGGCATCCAGCCGAAGCTGGGTAAAGCCCACGTCGCTCAGCAGGGCCCGGGCGGCCATGCGGGCGGAGAGGCTGACGCGCCAGCCGCGGCGGGGAAACAGCAGCCGGTCGGTTTCGCGTCGGGTGAAGCTGAGTGAGGGCATGAGCAGGCGGTAGGTGTCGTCCACGCCAGCCACCCGGCTGCGTTCGTGTTCGAAAGCCACACCGACGGTGCGCAGCCAGTCTGAAGGCAGCGCCTCGACCCACTGGATGCCCAGCTGCCAGCGGTCGGACAACTGAGCGTCGGTGTCTTCGTGCTGATAGCCGCCGGTGAAGGTGAACCGGTCGGTGTGCGGACGGGTCAATGGAATGTCATAGCGCAGGGTGGTTTCGGAACGGGCCGGTGAGAGCAGCAGTCCCAGATGCGCCTGATGTCCCTGTCGGTTGACACGGCGGTTGTCCAGCCCCAGATTCAGGCGCGGGCCGGTATCGGTGCTGTAGCCGACGCCACCCTTGGCGAGCCAGCGCCGGGCCGGTGCGCCTTCCACCCGCACCGGCACCATGCCCTGCGCACGCCGTTCCGGCACGGCGCGCACGATGATGCTGGCGAAATAGCCGCTGTCGGTCAGATCCTGCTGGGTGTCGAGCAGTGCCCGCAACCGGAAGGGTTCACCCCTTTTCCAGCGCAGGAAGCGATGCACCAGATCGGGATCCAGGCGCGCAGTGGCAATGTCGGTGGTGCCGAAACGATAGCGGGAACCGGTTGTCAGGATCAATCGGATGTCAGCTTGCCCGGCATCCGGATCCACCGCGATTTCATGGGTACGAAAACGGGCGTCGAAATAGCCCTGTTCCCGTGCATGGCGCTGCCAGTCCCGCTTGAGTTGTTCGTAGTGTCCGTGGTTCAGCGTCTGCCCTGGTTTCAGGCCGCTTTTTTGCGCCAGCTGCTGCCAGGCGGGATCCCCGGCACCGGGGCCGAGGACGCGTAATGTCAGCTGGCCGATACGCACCGGTGCCCCCGGATCGATGCGCAATGTGGCGTGCCAGCAGGTGTCATGACGCATCGCGACTCTGACATCGGCGCGATAGTGGCCGAGGGCTTCCAGCGCCCTGCGGGCCTGCCGCTCAAGCCGGCGTGCCAGCAGGTGGGCCTGTAGGGGCCGGGCATCGCATGGCAGGATCAGACCGTCCACGTGGGCGCGTACATTGTCCTTCAGCGCTCCTTTGACACCGATGATCTGCAGTTGAAAGTGAGCGGCCAGCGCCGGCAGGGTCCACAGCATCAGCCACAGCGGCAGAAAGCGTTTCATGGTATAGGTCATGTCCCTGCCATTGTAATCGGCGTCCGTCCGCTATAATCGACGGGGTCTCCCCCATTTTTGCCGGGTCGATTTTTCTCGCGGAGCGAATCGATGGGTTTTTCCTACGAAAACACGCCCCTGGGCAGGAAAACCGCCTACTGCAGCCAGTATGCGCCGGATCTTCTGTGTCCTATCCCGCGGCAGGACAAGCGGGACGAGTTGGGGCTGCGGGCGGATGCGCTGCCGTTCCATGGTGTGGACGCGTGGACGGCCTATGAGCTCTCCTGGCTCAATCCGGACGGGCTGCCGCAGGTGGCGGTGGGGCAGTTTCTCTTTCCGGCCGAAAGCCCCAACCTGATCGAGTCCAAATCCTTCAAACTCTATCTCAACAGTTTCAATGACACCCGTTTCGACAGCTGGGAGACGGTACGGGAGACGCTGGTGCGGGATCTCTCCTCCGCCGCGGGCGAGACGGTGGCGGTGGCGCTGTTTCCCCTTGCGGAGGCACCCCGTTGCGATGCCGAGCCGCCCGGCGTGTGCCTGGATGATCAGGCCGTCACCATCGAGGACTATGAGCTGGCACCACACCATCTGCGTGCTGGCGGCGAGCCGGTGGAGGAGACGCTTCATTCCAACCTGCTCAAGTCCAACTGCCTGGTCACCGGCCAGCCGGACTGGGGCACGGTGGTCATCCGCTACCACGGTCCGCGCATCGACCGGGCCGGCCTGCTGCGCTACATCGTTTCCTATCGCCACCACTGGGAGTTTCACGAGCAGTGCGTGGAACGCATCTTCACCGACCTGATGCGTCATTGTCAGCCTGATCGATTGCTGGTCTATGCCCGCTATGTGCGCCGTGGCGGGCTGGACATCAATCCTTACCGGGCCAATTACACGGTGGAGTGGCCACTGGCGCGGCTGGTGCGCCAGTAGGTGTTCCGGGGGTGGGGTAAAATAGTCGGTTCATCTGCACGAGGCAGCTCATGGACCGGGACATTCAGCATTATGACGTCATCGTGGTCGGCGGGGGCCACGCGGGCACGGAGGCGGCGCTGGCCGCCGCCCGCATGGGTGTGCACACCCTGCTGCTGACTCATAACATCGACACCCTCGGCGCCATGAGCTGCAATCCGGCCATCGGCGGCATCGGCAAGGGTCATCTGGTCAAGGAAGTGGACGCCCTCGGTGGGGCCATGGCGCTGGCCATTGACGAGGCCGGCATTCAGTTCCGCATTCTCAACGCCTCCAAGGGTCCGGCGGTGCGCGCCACCCGCGCCCAGGCGGACCGGGTGCTCTATCGTCAGGCCATCCGCACCCGGCTGGAGAAGCAGCCCAATCTGGACCTGTTCCAGCAGCCGGTGGAGGATCTCATTCTCGAAGGAGACCGGGTCGCCGGCGTGGTCACCCGCATGGGACTGAAATTCTACGCGCCGCAGGTGGTGCTGACGGTAGGCACCTTTCTGGCCGGGCGCATTCACATCGGTCTGAACAACTATGAGGGCGGGCGCGCAGGCGACGAACCCAGCAACCGGCTGGCGGCACGCCTGCGGGAGCTGGATCTGCCGGTGGGCCGGCTCAAGACGGGCACGCCGCCGCGGCTGGATGCGCGCACGGTGGACTTTTCCGTCATGACCGAGCAGCCGGGGGATGAGCCGCCGCCGGTGTTCTCCTTCATGGGCCGGCCGGAGATGCATCCGCCACAGGTGCCCTGCTACATCACCCACACCAATGAACGCACCCATGAGATCATTCAGGGTGCGCTGGACCAGTCCCCCATGTATGCGGGCGTCATCGAAGGGGTGGGGCCGCGCTACTGTCCGTCCATCGAGGACAAGGTGGTGCGCTTTGCCGACAAGGCCAGCCATCAGGTGTTCATCGAGCCGGAAGGGCTGACGTCCAACGAGCTCTATCCCAATGGCATCTCCACCAGTCTGCCGTTCGAGGTGCAGGTGGAGATCGTCCGTTCCATCCGCGGGCTGGAAAACGCCCGTATCGTCCGACCCGGCTACGCCATCGAGTATGACTACTTCGACCCGCGCCACCTGAAGCCGACGCTGGAGACCGGCGCCATCGAGGGGCTGTTCTTCGCCGGACAGATCAATGGCACCACCGGCTACGAAGAGGCGGCGGCGCAGGGGCTGCTGGCCGGCGCCAACGCCGCATTGCGGGCGCAGGGGCGGGAAATGTGGTATCCGCGGCGGGATCAGGCCTACATGGGTGTGCTGGTGGATGATCTGATCACCCTGGGTACGCAGGAACCCTATCGCATGTTCACCTCCCGCGCCGAATACCGCCTGATGCTGCGGGAGGACAACGCCGACCAGCGTCTGACGCCCATTGGCCGCGAGCTGGGGCTGGTGGATGACGCCCGCTGGGCCGCCTTCGAGGCCAAGATGGAGGCGATCGAAAAAACCTTGCAGGCGCTGCGGGACACCTGGCTGCATCCGGCCCATCCGGAGGCGAAGAAAGCCGAAGCGCTCACCGAAACGCCTCTGTCCAAGGAGCAGAGCCTGTTCGACCTGCTCAAGCGTCCGGGTGTGACCCTGTCCCAGCTGCGCGAGCTGGACTGCTGCACCCTGCCCGAGCAGGCGGACGCTGTTGTCGAGCAGGTGGAGATCGAGGCCAAGTACGCCGGCTACATCGCCCGGCAGAAGGAGGAGATCGAACGGCTGCGCAAGGCGGAGAACACCCCGCTGCCGGACGATCTGGACTATGACGCCATCAAAGGACTGTCCAACGAAGTGCGCCAGAAACTCAAGCAGCACCGGCCGGCCACGCTGGGGCAGGCCAGCCGCATCAGCGGCGTGACCCCGGCGGCCATCTCCCTGTTGCTGATCCATCTGAAAAAGCGCAAGGCCGCCTCATGAACATGGCGGCAGCCCGGCTGGATGAAGGCATCGATGCGCTGGGGCTTGAGGTGACACCCGGGCAGCGGCAGAAGCTGCTGGACTATGTGGCGCTGCTGCACAAATGGAACCGCGCCTATAATCTGACGGCGGTGCGCGATCCGGCGGAGATGGTGACCCGCCATGTGCTGGACACTCTGGCGGTGCTGCCTCATCTGCGCGGTGCGCGCTGGCTGGATGTGGGCAGTGGCCCCGGCATTCCGGGGCTGATTCTGGCCATCATGCGGCCCGACTGGCAGGTGGACACCCTCGACAGCAACCTCAAGAAGACCCGCTTCATGCGTCAGGCGGTGCGGGAACTGGGGCTGGACAATGCGCAGGTGCTCAAGGTGCGAGTGGAGGCCTGGCAGCCGGAGCGCTGTTACGAGGGGGTCATTTCCCGTGCCTTTGCCGAACTGGGTGCCTTGGTGCGCCTGACCGCCCACCTGCCCTGTGAAGACGGTGCCTGGTGGGCCATGAAGGGCCATGGAGAGCAGGAGCTGGACGACCTGCCCGGAGATGTGCGGGTCGAGCGTATCATCGAAATCACCGTGCCCGGGCTGGATGCGCGGCGCACGCTGGTAGAACTGAGACGGGAGGCGGCATGAGCGCCCACATCATGGCGGTGGCCAATCAGAAAGGCGGGGTGGGCAAGACCACCACGGCGGTCAATCTGGCCGCAGCCCTGGCGCGGCTGGGCAAGCGCGTGCTGCTGGCGGATCTGGATCCGCAGGGCAATGCCACCGTCTCGCTGGGCGTGGACAAGGACGCCCTGACCCATACCGTCTATGACCTGCTGCTGGAAGAGGCGCCGCTTGATGCGGTGCGCCAGCCCATTGAAGCCGCTGGCGTGGACCTGCTGCCGGCCAATGGAGACCTCACCGCCGCCGAGGCTGACCTGCTGGAGCATGCGCGCGGGCCGCTGCGCCTGCGGGAGGTGCTCGACCCGCTGCGGGCGGAATATGATGCCATCGTCATCGACTGTCCGCCCACGCTCAACATGCTCACCGTCAACGCCCTGGTGGCCGCCGATGGCGTGGTGGTGCCGGTGCAGTGCGAGTTCTTCGCGCTGGAGGGGCTCACCGCCCTGATGGACACCATCCGCACGGTGCAGGAGACGCTCAATCCGGGCCTGACCATCGACGGGCTGCTGCGCACCATGTACGACCGGCGCAACAACCTGGCCAACGATGTCTCCAGCGAGCTGGTGGCCCACTTCGGCATGCAGGTGTTCAAGACCATCATTCCCCGCAACGTGCGTCTGGCCGAAGCGCCCAGCTACGGGGAATCCATTCTGGACTACGACGCCAATTCCACCGGCGCCATGGCCTATCTGGCGCTGGCCAACGAACTGATTCGCAAGACGGGACTCTGAGTCATGGCAAGGAAAAAACGGGGACTGGGCGGTCGCGGACTGGACCGCCTGCTGACCGGCAAGGAGAAGGCCGCCAGCCTGCACACCACCGCGCAGCGCATCGAAACCCTGCCGGTGGATCAGCTGCAGCCGGGGCGCTACCAGCCGCGGCGACAGTTCGATCAGCTGGCGCTGGACACGCTGGCGGATTCCATCCGTACGCAGGGGGTGGTGCAGCCCATTGTGGTGCGTCCGGTTGAGACGGGCTACGAAATCATCGCCGGTGAACGCCGCTGGCGCGCGGCGCAGCAGGCCGGACTGAAAGAGGTGCCGGTGATCGTGCGTCAGGCGGACGACCAGCAGACCCTGGCTCTGGCGCTGATCGAAAACCTGCAGCGGGAGGACCTCAACCCCATCGAGCAGGCCCAAGGTCTGGCCCGCCTGATTGACGAGTTCGCGCTGACCCACGAGCAGCTGGCCGAGGCGGTGGGGCTGTCCCGCAGCCAGGTGAGCAACCTGCTGCGCCTGCTCAATCTGCCTGCCGAGGTGCAGGCCTGGGTGCATGACGGCCAGCTGAGCATGGGTCACGCCCGGGCGCTGGTGGCGCTGCCGGAACCGCTGGCGCTGGCACTGGGGCGCAAGGCGGTGGAACAGGGCTGGAGCGTACGCCAGATGGAGCAGGCGGCCAGAAAGGCGCAGGAGACGCCGGAATCGGATCAGCCGGACGAGAAGGATCCGGATCTGGTGGCGCTGGAAAACCGGCTGGCGGAAAAACTGGGCGCCCGGGTGGCCATCCGTACCGGCAAGAGTGGCAAGGGACGGGTGGAGATCCGCTTCACCTCGCCGGACGAGCTGGACCGCCTGCTGCAGCTGCTGGCGATAGAGCTGTAGTGCTTCATGAGTGCGGCGCCACAACATCTTGTGACAGGCCCGTTATTACGCCGTTTCCGCGCCATCTCGTATTGCGGATAAATATGGCTCTCGTTATCATAAACGGAATTTGCATCGAGCCTTTGCATGGACCAGACACCGGAACGGAAAAACCGAGGCGCCAACTTTCTGCTGGTAGGCGCCGGCACCATGTTTACCGCCATGGTCATCTCCGGTTTTCTGGTCGGCTATGTGATTGACGAATTGGCGGGCACCCGCCCCTTCGGCATGCTGGCCTGCGGCATCCTCGGCATGATCGGCGGCATGATGAAGGTGCACGAGCTTACCCGCCGCGCCGATGGGGCACTGGGTGGCTCGCAGCAGAAGAACGAACAACAGGACGGCCCGCAGTCATGAATGCGGTGGGCAAGGCGCTGACGCTGCAACTGGGCGCCGGGCTGCTGGCCGTCGTCGGCTTTGGTGTGATGGGGCAGGGCCTTCCCGCTCTCTATGGCTGGGGGCTGGGTGTGGCCAATGCCCTCCTGCTGCGGCAGGGCTTCCGTCTGGCGGACCGCCGCGCAGCGGACAACCCCAAGGCCGGCATGACCGTCTTGTATATGAGTGCGGCGATCAGATTCATTCTGCTTGCCGTGTTTTTTGGTTTGGGGCTGGCGTGGCTGGATCTGGACCCGATGCCCATGGTGCTGACCTTCGTGGTCATGCAGCTGGCGAGCGTGTTCAACCTGTCCGGCAAGCGCCGTTTGACTGACTAGGGAGAGTGGACCTTGAGTACCGAAAACAAGATGAGTACCGTCGAGTACATCCAGCACCACCTGACCAACCTGCATGTGGGTGAAGGGTTCTGGACGTTCAACCTCGATACCATCTTCTTCAGCATTCTGCTGGGCGTCTTCATTCTGTGGGTGGCCAAAAAGGCCATGGCCACGGCCACGGACGGCGCCCCGAGCGGACTGCAGAACTTCTTCGAAATGCTGGTGGAATTCGTCCAGACCAATATCAAGGATGCCTTCCCCAACGCGCCCGCCTTCATCGGTCCCATGGCACTGACCATCTTCGTCTGGGTCTGGCTGATGAACTTCATGGACCTGATTCCGGTTGACCTGCTGCCCTGGCTGGCCAGCCTGTCGGGCATTCATTACCTCCGTGTGGTGCCGACGACCGACCTGAACACCACGCTGGCACTGGCCTTCACCGTCTTTGGCCTGATTCTTTATTTCAACATCAAGAGCAAGGGTATGGGTGGCTTCATCAAGATGTTCCTGACCCATCCCTTCGGACCGTATCTGGCGCCGATCAACGTCATCATGACGCTGATCGAAGAGATCGCCAAACCGATTTCCCTCGCGTTGCGACTGTTCGGCAACATGTTTGCCGGGGAACTGGTGTTCATGCTGATCGCGCTGATCGGCGGGACGCTGGCAGTGGGTGCCGCTGCCTTGTTCTGGGCACCGCTGCAGGCCGTGCTTGACCTCGGGTGGCTGCTGTTCCACCTGCTGGTCATCACGCTGCAGGCCTTCATCTTCATGGTGCTGACCATCGTCTATCTGGGGATGGCGTACTCTGAGGAGCACTGAGGGCCCTTTGTCTCGGGCGTGCTATGGCACGCCACGCCGGAAACGGCACTGGGATGAAAAGCGGGTTCGCCCGCAACAGGCTGGCGGCGCCTGCCGGCGCCAAAGGCATGTTCAGGCTTTTTGACTTTAACTTTGAAACTTAGGAGTGAAAACCATGGAAGTAACTGCTGCAATGATCGCTGACATCTACTCTGCGACTGCTATCGGCGTAGGCGTGATCCTGGCTGCGGCCGGTCTGGGTTCCGCCATCGGCTGGGGTCTGATCTGTTCCAAGACGCTGGAAGGCATCGCCCGTCAGCCTGAAATGCGTCCTCAGCTGATGACCAACATGTTCATCTTCGCCGGTCTGATGGAATCCTTCCCCTTCATCATTCTGGCTTTCGCAATGTGGTTCCTATTCGCCAACCCCTTCGTGGGCGCGATGAAAGCTGCACTGGGTGCCTGATCAAGGGAGATCTCAAGCCCCATTTGAACCACTATTGACGAGGTAACCACAGTGAACATTAACGCGACCCTTCTCATCCAAATCGTAGCGTTCATCCTGATGATTTGGTTTGTGAACAAGGTGCTGTGGGGTCCGCTGACCAGGCTGATGGCTGATCGGCAGAAACGCATTGCCGACGGGCTGTCCGCTGCTGAAAAGGGCAAGCACGAGCTGGAACTGGCCGAACAGCGCGCCAAGGAAAAGCTCAAGGACGCCAAGGAACAGGCGCAGACCATCCTTGCCCAGGCTGAAAAACGCGCCAACGAGATCGTGGAAGACGCGAAGATCAAGGCGCAGGAAGAAGCCGAGCGGGTCAAAGCGGCCGCACAGGCTGAAATCGATCAGGAAATTGCGCAGGCGCGCGAGCAGCTCCGCAAGGAAGTTGCCCAACTGGTGGTCTCCGGAGCAGAGAAGATCCTGCAGAAGGAAGTGGACGCCAAAGCGCACGAACAGCTGCTCAAGACCCTGGCACAATCCATCTAAGGGATCAACGCTATGGCAGACACATTGACCATTGCTCGACCCTACGCGGAAGCGGCCTTTGAGCACGCCAAGGCGAACGACGCCCTGGCGCAGTGGTCTGATCTGCTGGCGGCACTGGCGGCCATCGTGGAAGACGAGGCTGCCCTGAAGGTGATCAAGAACCCGGAAATCAGCAAGGCGGACAAGGTCAAGCTGTTCGCCGAGGTGCTGGGTGACGATCTGAGCGAGGACGCACGCAACCTGCTGCAGGTGATGGCGGACAATGACCGCCTGACCGTGCTGCCGGATGTGGTGCGCGTCTACGAATCGCTGCGTGCCGCCGCTGAAAACCGCATCGCCGCTGAGGCGCGTACGGCCATGGAGCCGACGGCCGAGCAGAAAGAAACACTTGAAGCTGCACTCAAGCGCAAGTTCAACGCCGATATCGAAGTCAACTACACCGTCGATCCCGACCTGATCGCGGGCATGGCGGTTCGCATCGGCGACTGGGTGGTGGACGGTAGCGCCCGCACCCAGCTGGACAAGCTGCGCGCAGCGATTGCCCAATAACTGGAGAGGAACTATGAAACTGAATCCCTCTGAAATCAGCGACCTGATCAAGAGCCGCATCGAAGGCTTTGAAGTCGCTGCAGAGAAAGGCAGCGAAGGCACTGTTATCAGCATTGCTGATGGCATCGCCCGTATCTATGGCCTGTCCGATGCCATGTACGGCGAAATGATCCAGTTCGACGAGAAGACCTACGGCATGGTGCTCAACCTGGAGCGCGATTCCGTGGGCGTGGTCGTTCTGGGAGAGTACGAACACATCTCCGAAGGCGACACCGTGCGCTGCACCGGTCGCATTCTGGAAGTGCCGGTCGGCCCCGAGCTGCTGGGCCGCGTGGTGGACGCTCTGGGCCGTCCCATCGACGGCAAGGGTCCGATTGATGCCAAGGAGACATCCCCTGTAGAGCGGATCGCACCGGGCGTTATCGACCGTCAGTCCGTCGATCAACCGCTGATGACCGGTATCAAGGCGATCGACTCCATGATTCCGATCGGCCGGGGTCAGCGTGAGCTGATCATCGGTGACCGTCAGACCGGTAAGACAGCCATCGCCATCGACACCATCCTGCGTCAAAAGGGCACCGGCGTTAAGTGTATCTATGTGGCCATCGGTCAGAAGGCTTCCACTGTGCGTAACATCGTCACCAAGCTGGAAGAGCACGGTGCGATGGAATACACCACCGTGGTGGCCGCCAACGCATCCGATCCGGCTGCGCAGCAGTATCTGGCCGCCTACTCTGGCTGCGCCATGGGCGAATACTTCCGTGACCGTGGCGAAGACGCGCTGATCGTCTATGACGACCTGACCAAGCAGGCGTGGGCCTATCGTCAGATTTCCCTGCTGCTGCGTCGTCCGCCGGGCCGTGAAGCCTATCCGGGTGACATCTTCTACCTGCACTCCCGTCTGCTGGAGCGCGCCGCACGCGTCAACGCCGATTATGTTGAGCGCTTCACCAACGGTGAGGTCAAGGGTAAGACCGGCTCTCTGACTGCACTGCCGATCATCGAAACCCAGGCGGGCGACATCTCCGCGTTCGTTCCGACCAACGTCATCTCCATCACCGACGGTCAGATCTTCCTGGAGACCTCCCTGTTCGCACAGGGCATCCGTCCGGCCATCAACGCCGGCCTGTCCGTCTCCCGTGTGGGTGGTGCGGCACAGACCAAGGTCATCAAGAAGCTGGGTGGCGGTGTGCGTCTGGACCTGGCCCAGTATCGCGAGCTGGCGGCCTTCGCCCAGTTTGCCTCCGATCTGGATGCGGCCACCCGTGCCCAGCTGGAGCGCGGCAAGCGCGTCACCGAACTGATGAAGCAGCCGCAGTATGCGCCGCTGTCCATCGGTGAGATGGCCGCGTCCCTGTATGCCGCCAATGAAGGCTTCCTGGATGATGTGCCTGTTGAGAAGGTGGGCGAGTTCGAGAAGGCGCTGCACGCCTTCCTGAACAGCAACTACGCCGACCTGATGGCTAAACTCAACGAGACCGGTGACTGGAACGACGAGATCGAAGCGGAACTGCGCAAGGCGATCGAGGAATTCAAGGCCAACGGTGTCTACTAAGAGGGTTTAGCCATGGCAGGTGCAAGCAAGGAAATCCGGGGTAAGATCAATTCGATCAAGAATACCCAGAAGATCACCAAAGCCATGGAGATGGTGGCGGCGGCCAAGATGCGTCGTGCACAGACGCGCATGGAGGCCACCCGCCCCTATGTGGACAAGCTCAAGCGCGTGCTGGGCCATGTGGCCAGTGCGCACCCTGAGTATAAGCACCCCTATACCCAGGCGAGCGAGGAGAAGAAGATCGGCCTGCTGGTCATCTCTTCCGATCGCGGCTTGTGTGGTGGTCTGAACAACAACCTCTTCCGTAGATGCATCCGGCAGATCAAGGCCTGGCAGGAAGGTGGCGCCGAAGTGAAACTGGCGCTGATCGGCCGCAAGGCGGAGACCTTCTTCAAGCACGTTGGCGGCGATGTGGTCGCCTCCGCAGTGGATCTGGGCGACGCGCCTCATCTCGAGGACCTGCTCGGATCCATTCGCGTGATGCTGGACATGCTCGACAAGGGTGAGCTGGACGCCCTCTACATTGCGTCCAACGAATTCGTCAACACCATGACGCAGAAGCCGAAAATCGAGCAGCTGGTTCCGGCACAGCCCGCCGAGGCCACCGAGAAGAAGCCGGTCTACTGGGACTACATCTACGAGCCCGATGCCAAGACCGCACTGGATACGCTGATGAAGCGCTATATCGAAGGTCTGGTCTACGGCGCGGTCGTGGAAAATGCGGCCTGCGAGCAGTCCGCCCGCATGATCGCCATGAAGAATGCGACCGACAACGCCGGCAAGATCATCAAGGAGCTGCAGCTGGCCTATAACAAGGCCCGTCAGGCTGCCATCACTCAGGAGATCTCCGAGATCGTATCCGGTGCTGCGGCGATTGAAGGCTGAGGTTAGGAACTAACAAAGGTATACAGTCATGAGTGGAAAAATCGTACAAATCATCGGGCCGGTCATCGACGTGGAGTTCCACGACGACAAGCTGCCCAACATCTATGACGCTCTGGTGGTCGATGACGCCAATCTGACGCTGGAAGTGCAGCAGCAGATCGGTGACAAGACCGTGCGCGCCATTGCGCTGGGTCCGTCCGACGGTCTCAAGCGCGGCATGTCCGTCACCAACACCGGTGAGCCGATTTCCGTGCCCGTGGGCAAGGCCACGCTGGGCCGCATCTTCGACGTACTGGGCAACCCCATCGACCACGCCGGTCCGGTGGAAGCCGAGGAGAAGTGGGTCATTCACCGCAAGGCGCCCGCGTTTGACGAGCTGGCTCCGGCGACCGAGCTGCTGGAAACCGGCGTCAAGGTCATCGACCTGGTATGCCCCTTCGCCAAGGGTGGTAAGGTCGGCCTGTTCGGCGGTGCCGGTGTGGGCAAGACCGTAAACATGATGGAGCTGATCCGCAACATCGCCATCGAGCACAGCGGCTACTCCGTCTTCACCGGTGTGGGCGAGCGTACCCGTGAGGGTAACGACTTCTACTACGAGATGAAGGAGTCCAACGTTCTGGATAAGGTAGCGCTGGTTTACGGTCAGATGAACGAGCCGCCGGGCAACCGTCTGCGTGTCGCCCTGACTGGTCTGACCATGGCGGAGTACTTCCGTGATGAAGGCCGGGACGTGCTGCTGTTCATCGACAACATCTACCGCTACACCCTGGCCGGTACCGAGGTATCTGCCCTGCTGGGCCGCATGCCTTCCGCGGTGGGTTATCAGCCCAACCTGGCCGAAGAGATGGGTATGGTGCAGGAGCGCATCACCTCCACCAAGAAGGGTTCCATCACTTCCGTTCAGGCGGTATACGTTCCGGCGGACGACCTGACCGACCCGTCTCCGGCTACTACCTTCGCCCACCTGGACGCGACAGTGGTTCTGAACCGTGCCATCGCAGAGATGGGTATCTATCCGGCCATCGACCCGCTGGATTCCACCTCCCGTCAGCTGGATCCGCAGGTGGTCGGTCAGGAGCACTATGAGATCGCCCGTGAGGTGCAGCGCACGCTGCAGCGCTACAAGGAACTGCGCGACATCATCGCCATTCTGGGCATGGACGAGCTGTCCGAGGAAGACCGTCTGACCGTGGCCCGTGCCCGTAAGATTCAGCGCTTCCTGTCCCAGCCCTATCACGTGGCCGAAGTATTCACCGGTCAGCCCGGTGTATACGTGCCGCTGAAAGAGACGCTGCGCGGCTTCAAGATGATCCTCTCCGGCGAGTTGGACGATCTGCCCGAGCAGGCGTTCCTGTACGTCGGTGGCATTGACGAGGCGATCGAGAAAGGGCAGAAGCTCAAAGAAAAGGGGTAATCAGTCATGGCAGCAACGATCCAGGTAGACATCGTTAGCGCGGAACAGCAGCTTTTCTCCGGAAAGGCCAACGAGGTGTTCGCGCTGGCTGCCGAGGGTGAGGTGGGCATCCTGCCTCACCACACTCAGTTCCTGTCCACCCTCAAGCCGGGGCTGGTGCGCATCGTAAGCGGTGACGAAGAGGAGCATTTCTTCGTCGCCGGCGGTGTGCTGGAGGTTCAGCCGGAAGTGGTCACCATTCTGGCGGACTCCGCCCTGCGCGCAGAGGATCTGGACGAAGCCCGGGCGCTGGAAGCCAAGCAGCGTGCCGAGGAAGCCATGCAGAAGGCGCAGTCGGAGGTCGACTTCGCCAAGGCGGAATCGGAGCTGGCCGAGGCCGTGGCACAGCTGGAAGCGATCACCAAGCTGCGCGAGCGTCTGAGCAAGCAGGGACTGACGCACTGATTCCCCAAGGGATCGACAGCCGTGAGAAAAGCGCCTTCGGGCGCTTTTTTCGTATGAAGCCTCCATACTTTTTTCATCATTTGCTGATATGAAGCTGCTAATCTGAAACCGTCTCCGAATGGAGGCATCATGCTGTATTTGTTTGAGGCGCCTCAGGGCGCCTCTTTTTTATGGCGCTAAAATATGCTGGTTGTCACTTCGGAGGATGTCCCATGCTCAAGGCGATCGTGCTGGCGGCCGGCAAGGGCACGCGCATGAAATCCCGTCTGCCCAAGGTGCTGCAGCCGCTTGCGGGTCGGCCCATGCTCAGCTATGTGCTGGAGACGGCAGAGACCGTACCAGTGGATGAGACGCTGGTGGTGGTTGGTCATGGGGCTGAACAGGTGCGGCAGGCCATCAAGGCGGCGGTGACATGGATCGAACAGCCCGAACAGCATGGCACCGGCCACGCCGTGGCCCAGACGCTGGGGCATCTTGCCGATGAGGATGTGGCGCTGGTCCTTTACGGTGATGTGCCTCTGGTGCGGGCCGAGACACTGCGGGACCTGGTGCGGCTGGTGGATGATGCGCATCCGCTGGCACTGCTGACGGTCACGCTGGAGGACCCGACCGGCTATGGACGCATCGTGCGTGACAGGCATCATCAGGTGGTGCGCATTGTGGAGCAGAAGGATGCCACCGCTGAAGAGCTGGCCATACATGAAGTCAACACGGGCATGATGGCCGTGCGCGGCGCGCAGTTGAAGCGGTGGATTGAGCGGCTGGACAGCAATAATGCCCAGGGCGAGTACTACCTGACCGATATTGTTGGTTTCTGCGTGGCGGACGGGTTCGAGATTCACACGGCCACCACGGATGATCCGCTGGAGACGCTGGGCGTGAATGACAAATTGCAGCTGGCAGCACTGGAACGGGCTTTTCAGCGGCGGCAGGTGGAACGGCTGATGCGTGAAGGCGTGACGGTGATTGATCCGGCCCGTGTGGACATTCGCGGTGTGGTGACCGTGGGGCAGGATGTGACGCTGGATGTGGGGGTGATTCTGGAAGGCTCCGTGCATCTGGGAGACGGCGTCACGGTGGGCGCCCACAGTGTGCTCAGGAATGTGGTGGTGGAGGCAGGCAGTGAGATTCGTCCCTTCACTCACGCAGAAGGGGTGCGCATCGGCGAGCACTGTCAGGTGGGTCCCTATGCGCGACTGCGCCCCGGCACGGAACTGGCCGAGCAGGTGCGTGTTGGCAACTTCGTCGAGATCAAGAATGCGCAGGTGGCTGCGGGCAGCAAGATCAATCATCTGGCCTATGTGGGCGATGCCTCCGTCGGTCGGGAGGTGAACATCGGCGCCGGGGTGATCACTTGCAATTATGACGGTGCCAACAAGCATCGCACCGTCATTGGAGACAATGCCTTCATCGGTTCGGACACACAGCTGGTGGCACCGGTGGAAGTGGGGGCCGGGGCCACCATTGGTGCCGGCTCTACCATTACGAAGGATGCCCCCGCCGGTGAGCTGACCCTGTCGCGGGCAAAGCAGGTGACCGTCAAGGGCTGGCAGCGGCCCCGCAAGGAGAAGTGATGGAAAGCACGCTCACCGCCGAGCAGTTTGACTGCCTCCAGCAGGTGCTTCAACGGGAAGGCTGGCAGCTGACCGCCACCGACGGGGGACAGAATAATTTCGTCGGCTGGGAGGCGCATCTGCGTTTTGAAAGGGAGGGGGCCGTGCTGACGCTGATTCAGGGTGAACGGGCGGGGCAGGCCTATTATGACTATGAAGCCAATCCCAAGGCGTTGATGCAGCTGCAGCCGCTGGTTGCACAATGTCCGCCATGAAAGAAAAGCTGTCCGCCTGGATCCGCCTGATGCGGCTTGACCGGCCCGTGGGCATCTGGCTGGTGCTGTGGCCGGCGCTGTGGGCACTGTGGCTGGGCGCTGGCGGGATGCCGGACGCCTGGACGCTTTTCGTGTTCGTGGCCGGCGCGGTGCTGATGCGCTCCGCCGGCTGCGTCATCAATGACTATGCCGACCGTGATTTTGATCCGCATGTGAAGCGCACCTGCACGCGTCCGCTGGCCTGTGGAGAAGTGAGCCCGAAAGAGGCGCTGCTGTTGTTCGGGGTGCTGTGCCTGCTGGCCTTTGCACTGGTGCTGACGCTCAACCGGGCCACGGTGCTGTGGTCGCTTGGGGCCGTGGTGCTGGCCGCCCTCTATCCTTTCACCAAGCGCTGGACCTACTGGCCGCAGGCTTTTCTGGGGGCGGCTTTTGCCTGGGCGGTGCCCATGGGATTCGCCGCCACTGCCGGCAGTGTGCCACCTGCGGCCTGGGTGCTGTATGCGGCCGTGCTCATCTGGGCGCTCATCTATGACAGCTACTACGCCATGGTGGATCGGGAGGATGATGTGCGCATCGGCGTAAAATCCCCAGCGGTGCTGTTGGGGGAGCGGGTGCTCTGGCTGACGGGCACGTTGCAGGGGGTGATGCTGGTGCTGCTGGTCTGGGCAGGCGCGCTGTTCAATCTGGACTGGCCCTATTATGTGGCGCTGGTGCTGGTGGCGGCACAGTTTGTCTGGCAGCAGCGTCTGGCCATGCGGGGTGAGCCGTTTCGTGCCTTTCTCATCAGCCACTGGGCCGGGTTCACCGTGTGGTTGGGCATTGTGGCCGCACAGGCCTGACTATTGCAGTCGGCGGTCTGAAGGGGCGGCCAGCGTCTCCCAGTTCAGGGGCTGTTCCCAGTCTGTCACCTGAAGGGTGCGGCGCAGCAGTTTGAGCAGCATGTGGTTGATGGTGGGCTGGTAGGGCAGCAGAATGCCCTGTCCTCTCGCCGGCTTGATGGCCAGCTGGGCCTGTGGCCGTTCGGCTGTGGAAGGGAGATAGCTCAGCTCCACGGCGAGAATGGGGGTCTCCCCCAGTGGGTATTCCAGCGGTGTGTCATGGCCCGGTGTGGCCTGTTCCAGTGGGGGCTGTGACGAGGGTTCCAGTTGAGCGTCCTCTTCCGGCGGCAGGGCCGGCGTGTCGGCAAAGCGCTCGCCGGTGTCTGGGCGGATGCCCATGAGCATGGGAATCAGCAGGCGCACGAAGCGGCGCGTCAGCCAGGCGCGGTAGAGCTGGTTGCCGGCGCGCAGCTTCAGCAGCAGGCGGTCTTCATTGGGGACGAAATCCAGCTGGATCTGTTCCAGTTGCGCGTTTTCACTCATCGAACAGCATGATCTCCGTCAGTATGAGCGGGGCGCCACGCCATTCCAGCCGGTGCCAGCGGCCCCAGTGGTCATGCCACAACGGGGTCTCCCCCATTTTTGCAGGGTGCCACGCCAGCCCGGCGTGAAAGTTGCCCCGTTTCAGCCCCTCAAGGGTGAAAATGAGCGCCCCGAGGGGCTTTTCGCCCAGATTTTGCACGATATGCCACGGGTTGGTGTCGTCCATGCGGGGCACGAAAGTGCGCGCCCACAGCAGAGGGCGGTCTGGCCGGTGAAACAGCACCACTTCACGGATCCAGCCGCTGTCGGCATTCACGGCGGCGGCTTCGTGGGGCAGGGCGACGCCTTCACCTTGGCTGAGCACCTGCACCTGAACGGGCTGGCCGAAGGTGCGTCCGAGCCGCTCTGTAAGGCTGCCCTCTTCTGCAAGCCAGCTCCGTATGGAAGCCGGCGGTGGGGTGGCGGTGTCCCACTTCATGCCAGTGCGTAGTCCTCTTTCTGGCCCAGCCAGCGCTGCCGCAGGGCGGTGGCCTGTTCCGGATAATCCTGCAATATTGTATGCGCCCACTGACGGGCAATTGGCAGCAGGGGTTCGTCCCTCGGCAGCTGAGCCAGCCGAAATTGCAGCCCGCCGGTCTGACGGGTGCCGAGCACTTCGCCCGGCCCGCGGATTTTGAGATCTTCTTCGGCGATGGCGAAGCCGTCGGTGGTTTCACGCATCACCTGCAGGCGTCGTCGGGCACTCTCAGACAGAGGGGGTTGATAGAGCAGCACGCAGTGGCTCTGCTTGGCACCCCGACCCACCCGTCCACGCAGCTGGTGCAGCTGGGCCAGTCCCAGCCGTTCGGCATTCTCGATGATCATCAGGCTGGCGTTGGGGACATTGACGCCTACCTCGATGACGGTGGTGGCCACCAGCACGTCCAGATCGCCGGCCTTGAAGCGTTGCATGATCGCATCCTTTTCGGCCGGCTTCATGCGTCCGTGCACCAGCCCCACGCGCAGGTCGGCAAAGCGCTCCCGGAACAGGGCGGCAGTGGCTTCGGCGGCCTGGGCGTCCAGCGCTTCACTTTCTTCAATCAGCGGGCAGACCCAGTAGGCCTGTACCCCTTCACGGCAGCGCTGCGCAAGGTGTGCCATCACTTCATTCCGTTTGGCCATGCTCATCACGGCGGTTTTGACCGGCTTGCGCCCGGGTGGCAGCTGGTCGATGATCGACACGTCAAGATCACCATAGGCGGCCATGGCCAGCGTGCGGGGAATGGGGGTGGCGGTCATGATCAGTTGGTGCGGGTGAAGGCCGGCTTCCAGCCCCTTGCGGTGCAGTGCCAGCCGCTGGTGCACGCCGAAGCGATGCTGTTCGTCGATGATGGCCAGTCCCAGCTTGTGGAAACTCACTTCTTGCTGAAAAAGGGCGTGAGTTCCGATGACCACCTGCGCTTCGCCGGAAGTGATGCGCTCCAGCTGTTCCCGGCGTTCTGCCGCCTTGAGCCGGCCATTGAGCCATGCAACGGATACATCGAGTGGTGCTAGCCACTCCATGAAGTGGTTGCGGTGCTGCTCGGCGAGGATTTCCGTAGGCGCCATCACCGCTGCCTGAAACCCGGCATCCGCCGCCTGCAGCGCGGCCAGTGCGGCGATGATGGTCTTGCCGGATCCCACATCCCCCTGCACCAGTCGCTGCATGGGGTGGTTCCGTTGCAGGTCGGCCTGAACCTCGGCCAGCACCCGCTGCTGCGCCTCGGTCAGGGTGAAGGGCAGTGAAGCCAGCAACGCATTGACCAGTTGGCTGGGAGGAAGTGGCGGTGCCTTGAGAGCGCGTTTCTGGGCACGCAGCTGGGCCAGACCCAGCTGATGGGCGATCAGCTCTTCGATGATCAGCCGCTGCTGCGCCGGATGGCGCTGTTCCATCAGCGCATCCAGGTCGTCATCCGGCTGAGGGCGGTGCACGGTTCTGAGCGCATCGTTGAGCGCTGGCAGCTGGATGTCCGCCAGCAGGGCGGGAGGCAACAGTTCAGGTAGTGGATACTGCTGCAGGAGAGACAATGCCTGATCGGTCAGCTTGCGCCAGGTTGTCTGGCCGACACCTTCCGTGGAGGGGTAGACCGGCGTGAGGGTCTCATCCAGTGGTGGGCGCCGGCCCCCGTCGAACAGCCGGTACTGCGGATGCACCATTTCCAGACCCGAAGGTCCGGGGCGCACCTCACCATAGGCGCGCACGCTTTTTCCTCTTGTGAACTGCTGCGCCTGTCGATGGCTGAAATGAAAGAAGCGCAATGTCA
>NZ_WFYD01000141.1 GCF_015490265.1 Sulfurivirga sp.
CGCACTACGATCTCGCCCCGATCGTTGAACACGCGCACCAGTTCGCCGTTTTGGAGGTCGCCGGCGTCATCGGGGTGAATGGAGACGAAGGGTTCACCCCGGTGGCTGAACAGGCGTGCTGCCTTGCCGGTGCGGGTCATGGTGTGCCACTGATCCCGCAGTCGACCGGTATTGAGGCGGAAGGGATATTGTTCTGTCGGTTCATTCTGCGGCGCGCGCGGTTCGATGGCGACAAAACGTGCCCTGCCGGACGGTGTGAAGAAGCGCCCGTCGGTGAACATGCGTGGCGTGCCTTCGGGGCGGTCGGGCGTAATGGGCCAGGGCTTGGGTGTCCAGGCATCGTAGGCCGCCCGGTCAAAATCTTCCGGCAGGTGGATCATCAGGTCGCGGCTGCCGTCGTTTTCGAAGCAGGTCTGCGCGGCGTATTCCCTGAAGATCTGCCACGGGTGGTCGTAATCGAAGCCGTCAAAGCCCATGCGCTGCGCCACCTGGCTGATCCACCACCAGTCGGGGTGGGCCAGTTCGGGGCCGTCCATGAACTTGCGCTGGCGGCTGATGGTGCGGTCGGAATTGGTCACCATGCCGTCGATCTCGCCCCAGGTGAGCGCCGGCAGCAGCACGTCCGCCACCACGGTGGTGTCGGTGCTGGCCATACAGTCGGAGACCACTGCCAGTTCGGCCTTTCTAATGGCCTCGCGCACGAAATCGGCATCCGGCATGGAGTCCACCGGGTTGGTGTTCATGATCCAGATGGCCTTGATCTCGCCGTCATGCAGCGCCTTGAACATGTCCACGGCTTTCTTGCCCGGCGCACGGGCGATGGTGGGGCTGTTCCAGAAACGCTGCACCCGGTCACAGCTGTTCTCGTCAAAGTCCATGTGGGCCGCCAGCATGTTGGCCAGACCGCCCACCTCGCGCCCACCCATGGCGTTGGGCTGGCCGGTGATGGAGAACGGCCCCATGCCCGGCTTGCCGATGCATCCGGTGGCCAGATGGGTGTTGATGATGGCGTTGGACTTGTCCACGCCGCTGGTGGACTGGTTGACCCCCTGGGAGTAGAGGGTGACGGTCCTGTCGATGTCGATGACCCATCGGTAGAACTGCGCCAGCGTATCTTTATCCAGTCCGCAGGCGCGCGCGACGGCATCCGCATCGCCCGCCGTTTCCCGCGCCCTGGCCAGTGCTTCATCAAAGCCTTCGGTGTGGTTGTCGATGAAAGCCTGATCCAGTTTGCCGGCGTCGGCCAGCGCCACCAGCAGGCCGTTGTAGAGCAGGGCGTCCATGCCCGGCGCGATGGGCAGGTGCAGGTCGGCCAGATCGCAGGTGGCGGTGCGCCGTGGGTCGATGACCACCACTTTCATTTCGGGCCGGGCCTTTTTGGCCGCGGCGATGCGCTGATAGACAATGGGATGCGCCCAGGCAGTGTTGGAGCCCACCAGCACAACCAGATCGGCCAGCTCCAGATCCTCGTAGCTGCAGGGCACGGTATCTGAGCCGAAGGCGCGCTTGTAGCCGGCCACCGCCGAGGACATGCACAGCCGCGAGTTGGTGTCGATGTTGGCCGAGCCGATGTAGCCCTTCATCAGCTTGTTGGCCACATAATAGTCCTCGGTCAGCAGCTGGCCGGAGACATAGAAGGCCACGCTGTCCGGGCCGTGCTCTTCGATGATGGCTCTGAAGCGGCTGGCCACATGATCCAGCGCCGTGTCGATGTCCACCGCCTGACCGTCGATCATCGGGGTGGTCAGGCGGCCGTGGAAGTCAACCGTCTCGCCGGCGCTGGAACCCTTGACGCACAGGCGTCCGTAGTTGGCGGGATGGGCCCTGTCGCCCTGCACCGCCACGGCGACTTCGCCCAGACGGTGGTCAACGGTGATCTCCATGCCGCAGCCGACGCCGCAGTAGGGACAGGTGGTCTTGATGGTTTCGGTGGTCATGGTTGTCTGATGCTCGATTCCGTATGGACAAAACGGCTGGTTTCACTGAGGTAAAAACAGGCGTTTTGTCATCCTGTGAAGTGTAATGCATGAAACCTGTTTGCACAGGCGCACTGCAGGGTTGCGTCCTCATGGGACTGTGAGGGTTGAGGCAGGTGCAGTGCGGGCGCCTGTTTCACAGACGCGCACCGCTTACCTCGTGGCTCAGGCGGCCTGTGAGGCGGCTTCTACATCCACCAGCACGTCATTCCCCTCGATTCTGGCGGGGTAGACGGGAATGGACAGGTCCTTGCCGTCCATGTGCTTGCCGGTGATCAGGCTGTAATGATCCTTGTAGAGCGGGGAGGCCACCATCAGCTCGCCGTGCAGGTCGCCGCAGATGCCGCGGAAGATCACGTTGGCGCCGGAGGCCGGGTCGTGGTTGCCCACGGCATATACCTCGTCGTCGATGTAGAACAGCGCCACCTGCACGTCGCCCACCTTGGCGGCGATGCCGGCGTCGGGAATCAGGTCGTCCTTGGTGCAGACTTTGACAAAAGCCATTGTTCAGTCCTCTTTGTGTGTTCTGTATGTTCCAGAGTTGGCAGGAACGCAGGCCTTGCTCGCTCATGGTTCCGCCATCAAGCGGCTGTAAGGCTTGAAGCGGGCGCAGCACAAACTCCCTGCGGTCAGACATGCGCCGCGCTTTTCCGCTTCTGACGCCAACAGCCGCTAAGATGGCTCCACAAATCGCCTGCGCAGGCCTGCGGTTCCTGCTTTCAGGTCAGTCACGCATTCGGCCGCACTTCGACCGCGATGCCCTTGAGCTTCTCTTCCGGCGTGGCCGGGCGGTACATGCCGGTCAGCTCTTCCTTGACGAACACCACATCCGGGTCGCGCTCGTCAGAGTTGACGAACATGCGGAACTTCTCGCGCACTTCCGGATTGTGGACGGCTTCGTACCAGTCATCCTTGTAGGTGTCGCGGATGAACTGCATCTGCCGCTCCAGCTCGTCACAGATGCCCAGGCTGTCGTTGATGACCACGTCCTTCACATAGTCGATACCGCCTTCCAGATTCTCCAGCCAGCGGGCAGTGCGCTGCAGGCGGTCCGCCGTCTGGATGTAGAACATCAGGAAGCGGTCGATGTACTTGAACAGGGTCTCTTCATCCAGATCGGTGGCGAACAGGTCCGCATGGCGCGGTTTCATGCCGCCGTTGCCGCACACATACAGGTTCCAGCCGTTTTCGGTGGCGATCACACCCACGTCCTTGGCCTGGGCTTCGGCACACTCTCGGGTACATCCGGATACGCCCATCTTGATCTTGTGGGGCGCGCGCAGGCCCTTGTAGCGGTGCTCCAGTTTGATGGCCATGGAGATGGAGTCGTCCACGCCGTAGCGGCACCAGGTGGAGCCGACGCAGGATTTGACCGTGCGCAGGGACTTGGCGTAGGCCTGACCGGACTCGAAGCCCGCCGCCAGCAGCTCTTCCCAGATGGCCGGCAGGTCGTTGAGCTGGGCGCCGAACATGACGATGCGCTGGCCGCCGTTGATCTTGGTGTAGAGGTTGTACTTCTTGGCCACCTGACCGATGACAATCAGCTTCTCCGGTGTGATCACGCCGCCCGGCACCCGTGGGATGACGGAGTAGGTGCCGTCCTTCTGCAGGTTGCCGAGGAAGCGGTCGTTGGTGTCCTGCAGGCCGATCTTGTCCTCTTCCATGGCGAAGCTGTTGTAGATGTCGGCGAAGATGGAGGCGACCGCCGGCTTGCAGATGTCACAGCCGTGCCCCTGGCCTTTCTTGGCCAGCAGCTCGTCGAAGGTCTTGATGCCCTCCACCTTGATAATGTGGAACAGCTCCTGACGGGAGTAGGGGAAGTGCTCGCAGATGTCCTTCTTGACCTCGACGCCACGCTGCTCCAGTTCGTAGTTGACGATGTCGGAGACCAGCTGGGTACAGCCGCCACAGCCGGTACAGGCCTGGGTGACCGCCTTCACGTCCGCCAGGGTGGTGGCGCCGTCGTCGATGGCCTTGATGATGTCCGCCTTGGAGACGTCATAGCAGGAGCACACCTGCGCGGGGTCCGGCAGGGCTGCCGGGCCGAACAGGTTGCTGCTGGCGCCGGAACGCTGCGGCAGGATCAGATCGTCCGGATGCTCCGGCAGTTCCATTTCGTTCAGATACAGCTGCAGCAGGTTGCCATAGTCGGAGGCGTCGCCCACCAGCACGGCGCCCAGCAGCTTTTTCTTGTCCTCGGAGACGACGATCTTCTTGTAGATCTCCTCCGGCTCGTTCTGATACACATAGGTATGCGCGCCGGGGGTCATGCCGTGCGGGTCGCCGATGGAGCCCACGTCCACGCCCATCAGCTTCAGCTTGGTGGACATGTCCGCGCCGGTGAAGGTGGCGGTAATGCCCTGCAGCTGGTGCACCACCGCCTGTGCCATGGCATAGCCCGGCGCCACCAGCCCGTAGATGGTGCCGTCATGCAGGGCGCACTCGCCGATGGCCCAGATGGACGGGTCGGAGGTGAGCAGCATGTCGTCCAC